>JAITMT010000340.1 GCA_031277235.1 Tannerella sp. | reverse complement strand
ATTACCGAAATTCGCAGTGGCTCACGGCAATAGACAAAGGTGTAATGTACAGAACGGGCGAAAAACCAACACTTTTTAGTGCTTTGTCGTGTTTCAACAACCAACTAAATAAGAAATTTCATATAGGAGCAATGTCCGCTTTGGAAATGCGGGGTTTTGCACATTATGTTCCGCTCGGCAGGCAGACAATAGTAGTTTATTGTCCCCGCGATGAGTGGTTTCCAAAATGGTTTTCAAAATACGATTGGAGCGTTGAAATCCTTAAAAAATATTCCGAATTTAGCGAAACAGGAATAACTACAATCAACGAAAACAATTTTCAGGTAGCCGTTTCTTCACCTGAAAGAGCATTTTTGGAAAGTTTAGACCTTGCGCCAAAGCACTACAATCTTACCGATTTGTATCAAGTTATGGAAATGCTAAACGGATTAAGACCGAATTTGTTACAACAATTATTAGAAGAATATAAATCAATAAAAGTTAAGCGTTTATTTCTGTTTATGGCAGAAAAAGCAAATCATTCGTGGCTCGAAGATTTGGATTTATCTAAAATAGATTTAGGAAAAGGCAAGCGTTCAATCGTCAAAAATGGCGTGTTTAATTCAAAATATCAAATAACAATACCGCAGGATTTAGCAAATTATGAATAAATTATACCGACAACAGGTTGAATTATTGCTAAAAATCATTCCGACTTTATCGGGAATTGAAAGTTTTGCCATTCACGGAGGAACGGCTATAAATCTTTATGTGCTTGATTTGCCACGTTATTCGGTTGATATTGATGTAACTTACACACCTTTAAAACCGAGAGAAGAAGCGTTTGCCGAAATTCATAAAAACCTGTCAGTCATAAAAGAAAAGGTAAAAGCGATAATTCCGAATGTTGTTATTTCCGAAAAACCGAATAAAATTTATTGCTCGCAAAAAGGCGTTATGGTAAAAGTCGAAGTCAGCGGAACAAAACGAGGACTTATTGAGCCATACGAGATAAGACCGCTTTGTGAAAAAGCACAAAATGAATTTGAAACAACGAACAAAGCAAAAATTGTTTCACTTTCGCAACTTTATGGTGGAAAAATTACGGCAGCACTCGACCGACAGCACCCACGAGATTTATTTGATGTAAAATTGATGTTCGACTTTGTAACCGATTTTGAACAAATCAAAAAAGGTTTTCTTTATTGCCTTTTGGGTGGCGACCGACCAATTGTTGAAACGCTTTCGCCAAACAGAATTGACCAACAAGAAACGATGATAAAACAGTTTTCGGGAATGACCGACATTCCATTTTCATACAGCGACTACGAAGAAACTAGTGAAAAATTAATTGATTTTATCAACTCTAATTTAACGCAACAAGACAAAGAGTTTTTAATTGCTTTTGAGGCGGGAAATGAACTGTTGTATTTCTCTGAATATCAGGAATATTTACTGTTTCCGTCAGTGCAATGGAAGTTGCAAAATATCAGCAAGTTGAAAGAAATAAATCCGAGTAAATTGAAAGACAGCATAAAAAAATTAGAAAAAATATTATCGTGATGAAAAGAACGACGGCTAACGAGCGGTTTCACGCAAGCGGGGGTGTATGCCCGCAGAAACATTTGTGGGAATTTGGAAGTTTATCGCCCGCCCGAACCTTTGTGAAACCCCCGCCTGCGTGAAGCCGCCACCACGTTATCGGCAATTTGGGCGACAACACAGTAGAAACTTGGATAAATGAAACAGGACATAACAATAATAGCAATGGCATTGGGACTATTTGGTTGCGCAGGCAATAAAAAGAAAGATTTTGTATTTGATGAGTTTAAATCACAAATTGAAAGTAAAGGAATGAAAATTGACACTGTCGACGAGGCAGGACTAATTCACATTTCACAAGGCGATTTGGTATTAAAAATCAGTTTGGACAATGTAAGGAGAAATTATGAGCGCGACAAAGACGAAACACACATTTCCGATTTGGTGCAAATCATAGTTTCTTATTCTATCGAAGTGCCAAAAAATTGGACGGACGCAAAAAATGATGTCTATATTTCGCTATTTCCAAATGATTTCGATTTTCAGGATATTTTGCATAAACAAATAACAGACGAATTTAGTAAAATATACATTCATAGAGGAAACGGTAAATTAACTTGGATAACAAAAGAGGACATAAAAGAGTGGAATATTACAGAAGACAAACTTGATATTCAGGCTAATAACAATGCCGACAAAATGTTAGCACAAACACCTATTTCAATTGACACGGTTGAAAACAGAAAACTCGGTTTGATTGATGCAGAGAATCCCAATTTGAAAGGTGCTTTACTTTTTTCGCCGACTATGAAAGAGAAAGTTATGTCTGATTTTGGATTTCCATTTTATGCCGTAATACCTGTTAGAGACTTTTGTTATATTTTTTCCGAACAAGATTTTGACTTTTTTTCGGCAAGAATTGGTAATATTGTTGTTGAAGAATATAAACAATCGGGGTATCCTGTTACAACAGAAATATTGAAATTTACAAATGAAGGAATTGTTGCAGTCGGGAAATATCCAATTGAAAAGACGGGAGAATAAACAGCCGATAACTTGCGGTTTGGCGCAACGGCGGCAGTAACTCCGCGGAAAGTTTTGTGGGTAATTGAACGTTTGTGTCCCACATGAAAGGTAGTGGAAGCCGCCGCTGCGCCAGGCCGCC
>JAITMT010000330.1 GCA_031277235.1 Tannerella sp. | reverse complement strand
AAGGCGCTCGCGTCCATAACCTAAAGAATATCGACATCCAAATTCCTCGAAACAAATTTACCGTTATTACCGGTTTGAGTGGAAGCGGGAAGTCTTCTTTAGCTTTCGACACGATTTTTGCCGAAGGACAACGCCGTTACATCGAGACTTTTTCGGCGTATGCCCGCAATTTTCTCGGCAACATCGAGCGCCCCGACGTGGATAAAATCAGCGGTCTGAGTCCCGTTATCTCCATCGAACAGAAAACGACCAACCGCAATCCGCGTTCTACCGTCGGAACGACAACCGAAGTCTATGATTTTCTGAGACTTCTGTATGCGCGGGCAGGCGAAGCCTATTCGTATCTGAGCGGCGAAAAAATGGTAAAATATACGGAAGAACAGATTGTGGAACTGATTTTGAAGGATTATTCGGATAAAAAAACGTACATTCTGTCGCCGGTCGTTCGCAACCGCAAGGGGCATTACCGGGAACTGTTCGAGTATATCCGCAAAAAAGGTTATCTGAACGTACGCGTTGATGGCGAATTGCAGGAAATCAGACCTTCCATGCGCCTCGACCGTTACAAGATGCACAGCGTCGAAATCGTTATAGATAAGATGGTTGTATCGTCCAATGACGAGAAACGCCTGACGGAAAGCCTGCGAATCGCCATGAAACAGGGCGACGGACTCGTGCTACTGCTCAATGCCGAAACCGGCGAAGTGCGCTATTACAGCCGCCGCTTGATGTGTCCCGTGACGGGGCTTTCCTACAGCGAGCCTGCGCCGCATAATTTTTCGTTCAACTCTCCGCACGGCGCCTGTCCGCATTGCAAAGGCATCGGGACGGTCAATATTTTAGACATGGAAAAGATTGTGCCCGACAAGTCGCTGAGCGTGTATAACGGCGGTATCGTGCCGCTTGGAAAATATCGGGACATACAGATTTTCAAACAGATAGAGGCATTATACAGAAAATATGACGTTTCCATCAAAACGCCTGTCGGAGAATTGCCCGACGGCTTGCTGGACGAAATCATCAACGGCACGGACGAGCCGTTGCGGATTGAAAACAGTTTACTGGGCAGTTCGTCGTATCTGTTTTCGTATGAGGGAGTTGCTAAATATATCATGATGCAGCAGGAAGACGAGGCGACCGCTTCGGCGCAGAAATGGGCAGACCAGTTTATCAGCACCGCCGTTTGTCCCGAATGTAACGGACAACGTCTTAATAAAGAGGCGCTTTATTATCGAATTGCCGATAAAAATATTGCCGTATTGGCAGAAATGGACATTTCCGAACTGACAAAATGGATGTCGTCCGTCGAAACGAAAATGTCCGGTCAGCAGGCGACCATTGCCGCCGAAATTTTGAAGGAAATCCGTACGCGACTGCAATTTTTGCTGGACGTAGGGCTTGATTATCTGTCGCTTAACCGTGCGTCCGCGTCGCTGTCGGGCGGCGAAAGCCAGCGCATACGCCTCGCCACGCAGATTGGCAGTCGCCTCGTGAACGTGCTGTACATTCTCGACGAGCCGAGCATCGGACTGCATCAGCGTGATAATGTGCGACTTATCCATTCGCTGAAAGATTTGCGCGACACGGGCAATTCCGTCATCGTGGTCGAACACGACAGGGAAACGATGTTAAACGCTGATTATATTATAGATATGGGACCGGAGGCAGGTCGTCTCGGAGGCGAAGTCGTCTTTGCCGGCACGCCCAAACAAATGATTAAGAAACATACTTTAACGTCTGATTATCTGAATGGTATAAAAAATATAGCCATTCCCCGGAAACGCCGGAAAGGAAACGGTTTGACGCTCACCTTGAAAGGGGCGACGGGACATAATCTGAAAAATGTGGATATAACCTTGCCGTTAGGCTTAATGATTTGTATAACAGGCGTTTCGGGAAGCGGAAAATCGTCGCTGATCAGCCGCACGTTGCAACCGATTCTGAGCAAACATTTCTACCGTTCGCTCGAAGTCCCGCTGCCGTACCGCTCCATCGAGGGACTGGAGCATATTGACAAAGTTGTGAACGTGGATCAGTCGCCCATCGGTCGCTCGCCGCGCAGCAATCCCGCCACCTACACGGGCGTTTTTTCCGACATTCGCAACCTGTTTGTCGAACTGCCCGAATCGAAAATTCGCGGCTACAAACCCGGACGTTTCTCGTTCAATGTGTCGGGCGGACGTTGCGAAACGTGCAAGGGAAACGGCTATAAAACGATAGAAATGAACTTCTTACCGGACGTCTATGTTCCCTGCGAAGACTGTCAGGGCAAACGCTATAACCGGGAAACGCTCGAAGTGCGTTTTCGCGGAAAATCCATCGCCGACGTGCTGGATATGACGATTAATATGGCGGTCGAATTTTTTGAAAACGTACCGGCTATCTTAAACAAAATCAAGGTGTTGAAGGATGTCGGACTGGGATATATCAAACTCGGTCAGCCGTCCAATACGTTGTCCGGTGGTGAAAATCAGCGCGTTAAACTGGCTACGGAACTTTCCAAACGGGATACGGGCAAGACTTTATACATTCTCGACGAGCCTACGACAGGACTGCATTTCGAGGATATAAACGTATTGTTGGACGTGCTTAACCGGTTGATAAACAAGGGAAATACGGTGATTATTATCGAGCATAACATGGATATTATCAAGTCAGCCGATTATGTGATAGATATGGGATTGGAAGGCGGTCAATCCGGTGGAAATGTGCTGTTTAGCGGCACTCCGGAAGAACTCGTCTCCTCGAAAACAAAAAGTTATACCAAACGGTTTTTGAAGGAAGAGTTGAAATAACAGAATTTTTTCGAGAAAGTATTGTTGATATGAAAATTATTGTATCTTTGCGTATTATATGCGATGAATTAATAAAGATAGCATCGAGAAATTTATAACAAAAAAATAAATATATTAAAAGTTGTGCCCGACACAATATAGGGATCCGGAAATGAAGAAAAAATGTATAATTTTGATGGTATTAACAACAGCCGCCTGTATCATCACTTTTGACTTGCAGGCGCAGAAAACAGGCTCCAATCGTACAGTTTCGGGGATCATAACCGACAATTTGGGCGAACCGTTGCCAGCAGTTTCTATTACGATTAAAGGAACAAACATCAGTGTAACATCAGATTATGATGGAAAATATTCAATAAACGTTCCCGAAAATGCTATTTTGGAATTTAATTATATTGGATACGAGAAGCAGGAAATAGCAGTTGATAACCAACAAATAATCAATGTTATAATGGAAGATCCTATTGAAAAAGGACTTCAACCTGCAAAACCCATTAATTTGTCGGCAAAACAAAGTGAAAAAGCCAAAATAGACAATATTTTTGCCTTAAAAATGTTTAAGGAAGTCTCGAAACAGGAAGGCAACAACACATTTTTCTCGCCGTTGAGCCTCAATATGGCTTTGGGAATGCTTTATAACGGCGCTTCGGGCGACACGCGAAATGAAATTGTTGAAGCGCTCGGAATGGCAGATTTTTCCGAAACTGAAATCAATGAATATTACCAAAAAATATCACAGGCTTTGTTGGGCGCCGACCCGACTACGGAAATTTCTATTGCCAATTCCATTTGGTATCGCAACAATTTTTCGGTAAAAAATCATTTTGTGGAAATCGGCAAGGAATACTTTGATGCGGAGGTTCAGGCGCTTAACTTTAATAGTTCCGAAGCCGCCGGCACAATCAACAACTGGTGCGCCGAAAAAACGAATAATAGAATAAAAAATCTTGTTGGCGGTACGATTCCCGATGACATGATGATGTATCTGATAAACGCGCTCTATTTCAAAAGTCAATGGCAGATGGATATTAAGTTTGACAAGGAAAAAACAAAATTGGACAATTTTACCAAAACCGATAAACAAAAGAAAGAGGTAAATCTGATGGAACAGACCTCTTTTATGGATTACTATGCTGACGGGCAATTGCAATGCGTTGAAATGGATTATGGAAATCGGGCGTTCAGCATGGTTGCGATTCTTCCATTAAAGAATATGAATATCAATCAATTAATTGACTATCTGGATAATGAAAAGTTGCAGAATGCGATTGACAATATGAGCCGGCAAGAGGTATGGTTGAAACTGCCGCGTTTCAAAATTGAATGTGATTTTTGGCTCAATCAACCTGTAAGAAATTTAGGAATGGAACAAATGTTTAGCGGAGGTTTCGCCAATATTTCCGATGATGATTTGTGGGTTTCCGCAATCAAGCAAAAAACATTTGTGGAAGTAAACGAAGAAGGCACTGAAGCGGCTGCCGCAACATCTATTATGATAGTAGGGTATGGTGTTCGTTCGAAAAAAATTGAACCTGTTCGCTTTTTTGCAGACCGTCCGTTCCTGTATTTGATTAGGGAGAAAAGCACGGGAATTATAATGTTTATCGGGCGCATGGACGATCCTTA
>JAITMT010000274.1 GCA_031277235.1 Tannerella sp. | reverse complement strand
TGAAAAATAATATATTACTTAATCCCTGATAACATTGAGATTTTCAATCAAATCATACAGCCGTTTAAGGGAGCCTTGGAAATATGGTACCACGACAATAAATCGCTCTATACGGACGCAATACTCATTTTCCTGACTGCCTGGGTAATTCTATTCTCCAAAAGTCAACTGGTTTATAAAATCTTCAAGAATTTGCCCCGCAAGGATTTGAACGGGGCGGTTGAAGCGTTTAATTCATGAAATTTTTTCTGATGTATTACAGTGAATATAATTTCTACTTAAAATATTAAAGAATTTATATCAAAACACTGAAAAATAATATATTACTTAATCCCTGATAACATTGAGATTTTCAATCAAGGCAGGGATTTTTGTTTTATATGTAGCCATAAACTTCTCAAACATTATGAATGTAACAAACAGAAGAAATCTTATTTTTTTACAAATCCGGAATTGAATTCCATATTTGTAAAAATAGTTGTTATTTTTGTTGCCTGATACAAAAAAACAGCAAAATGATCTTCTGTTTTCAGGGATAACGAAGAAATATTTATTTCTCGCATTTTGCGTTTCGCATTTTGCGAAATTATTTCTATCTTTGCACGGTTAAATATTGAACGATGAAAAAAAAATATGAGTTATTTACGAATTTTGTCAATTCTTAAACTGTTTTGTCAAGCGGCAAAAAGCAACTTAGCCGTTTTCAAGCAAAAACGTTTCCGCCGCAACATTCCACAATCCCTTATGGGCTGCGCACAGTTCGTGCAAGGCGGCAAACAGCGGATTTTCCGTGCCTTTTTCTTCAAAATCGGCGATGGCGGTTAGCGGCATGTTTATATGCGTGTAAATCAGTTTCTTGCCGCCGGGAATGGACGGCAGATTCTTGGTCGTGTCAATGACGGCGTCAATGCCGCCGATGTGCGTGACCAAGCCCGCGGGATCAACGCCTTGGGTCATAATATCCAGCGCTTCAACCATATCGTCCCGGTTTCCGCCGCTGGTGCCGACAATGTGCGTGCGCGCGTAGTGTACATTATAAAAATTGAACGACGCCTTGAAGTCCGTTTTTGCGGGACCGGCGAAGAAATTCAGGCAGCCGTCAATGGCAAGAATCCCGTCCGCCTGTTCGATAATCGGCGCAACCGGCGCAAAGACGAAAACGTCGTCGTAACCTTCGCCACCCGATAATGTTTTCAGTTCACTGACAGGATTTTCCATCTTTCCCGTGTTGATATATTTCAATTCGATACCGTTTTGGGCGGCTTCTTCGGGCGAGTATAATTGCGCGGCGCGGTCTAACCTGGATTGGTCTATATCCGTAACAATCAACAATTTGGGTTTTCTGTCCCGACGGTGAATCGCGTAATTGACGGCAGCCAAGCCCATGGGACCGACGCCTGCCAGAATTGCCATTTTACCGCCGTCGCGGATTTCCATATTGTGCGCGTATGAGCCTTGAACGGTGTGATAATTAGCGTGCATCGCGCCAATCACGCACGAAAGCGGCTCGGAAAGCGAAGCGGGATAATAACCGGCGCCGCCGTAATGCAGCAGGCAGCCGTTTTCCATCACCTCGTTGGGAATAACGACATACGTGGCGTCCCCGCCGATAAACGGATACGAATAACCCGGCGCGCTCAGTATTCCGACCGGTCCGTTGGGGTCGTTCAGCGCAGGCTGGATCGAAAATTTGTCGCCTGCCTTGAATTGATTTTTCCATTTGTCGCCGATTTCCACGAGTTCGCCGGCAAATTCGTGTCCGATAATGACGGGATTTGTTGCGACATTTCGCGGCACACGCTTGTGAATATCAGCCTCGTGCGTCGCTTTGTAGGACGACATGCAGATGCTGTCACTCACTACTTTTGCCAGAATTTCATTTTCTTTTATGGGTGGCAACTCAAATTCCTCCAGTCGGAGGTCGTTTTTTCCATATAAACGTACTGCTTTTGTCTTCATATTTTTATTTTTGTATGAACGGATGAATGTATAAACGGTTGAAGGTGTTTAACTTAACATGATTTGTCCGCCGGTAACGGGGAGGGCTTGCCCTGTTTCGCACGTCTGCTCGATGAGATAGAACACGGCTTTTACCACGTCCTGCGGCGTAGTTCCCTTATTCATAGGCGCTTGCGACAAATAATACTTGCGGACGTCTTCCACCGTCTTGGCGCCAGGCACTTTGCCAGCGTCGAGATATTGCTTGAACAGACCGTTTTTGGGGTCAGCCCACAGCGGACCTTCGTAATAATTGCCCGGACAAATCGAATTGACTTTGATGCGGAACGGCGCCAGTTCGAGCGCAAAAGACTGTGTAAGACCGATTCCGCCAAATTTTCCGCCCGCGTAGGCGAAGTTGGCTTTCGAGCCGCGCAATCCCGACTTGGAATTAATCTGTATGATATCTCCGTAATTATCAGGACTGTATGCGTTTTGCAGTTTCATCACGGGCGCGACGGCTTTCGTGCAGTAAAAATATGCGTTGTAGTTGATTTTCGTCAGAAACTCAAAGTCTTCGGGCGTCATGTCCGCAATATTTCCGGCTTTCAAAACGCCTGCATTGCTGATAAACAGGTCAATACCGCCCAATTTATGAATCGTTTCGCTCACCAGACTGTTCAGACTTTCGGCTTCGGTTACGTCTGTTTTTATAAAAATGACACGGTTTGACTTGCACAGACCGTTCAGTCTTTCCGCTGTCGCTTTGCCTGCCGTTTCGTTCAAGTCGGCGATGATAATGTTGGCTCCTTCCCTGACAAGACTTTCGGCAATTCCTTCGCCAAAGCCCTGCGCTGCGCCAGTAATAACGATATTTTTATTTTCTACTCTTCCCGAATTTTTATCGTCGCCAATATGGCGGCGATAATTCTCAACTTCCCATGTATCAATGAAATCAATCTGTTTTTTAGTCATCGGATGCTCGCCGCCGAACGACTGCGCCACGTCCGCTACCTTAATCGCGTCTTCAAACACATCCAGAATCGTATCGCACTCTCGCGCGTTGTCGCCTACGGCAACAAGTCCCAAACCCTCTACTAACAGGACTTTAGGCGTATGTCCATTTTTCGTAACATAGTCATTCATCTCTTTTTGAGCGCTTTTCAAAATCGCCTCATTGTCTTTTCCCGACAGATAAACGTATTTCGACTTGCAATAGACAATCGCGTCGGGCGTCAAGGGCTGCGAAATCTTGACGAAAGCCTTTGCCGAAGTTGCATATTTGAGAATCAGGCTGTTCACGCGAATTTTCAGCGTTTTCAATTTGTCAAAACTGCTTGCTATCATTCGCAGGGCAGGAAGAATCTGTTCGGCATTGTCGTCAATATTTACGTTTTTGACATTCAATTTCATCAACAGACTTTTCTCGATTTTCGCCAAAATACCGTCGTAAATATCTTCGATTTTTTTGACCGTATCGGCGGCTACAAAGATGCCGTGATTTTGTAACAGGATGATATTCGGATGTTTACTGTTTTTCTTTCTGAAATCGTCGAGACTCTTTTGCACGGCTTTGAAAAGCGTATAGCCGGGGTCGGTGTAGGGAATATAAATCACATCTTTTCCGAATATCGTATTTACCTGTTTTTCAACGTTATTGCTGCATAAAAGTCCATTTACGAGCGTGGGATGAAGATGCACAACATAGTCATAATCAATGATATCGTGCAAGGACGTTTCAACCGAGGGGCGGCGTTCGGGCGTCGTATTGGCGGTAGCCAGATCGTTTTTCACATCTTCTTCACGTTCAGCGGGGTTAACGCTATATTTTTTGGTGGCAATAAGTTTTAACTTATCGCGGTCAAGCACCGAAAAACCGTCTTCGTCAATCGTCGCGAGCGCGTATCCGCTTGCTTTTATCCATAATTTTTTTTTGTCTTTGAAAGAGGTATTTCCCCCTCCCGCTATCACGTAGCGGCTGTCTTTGCCGTATTTGTGTGAAATGTCAATCAGCTTTTCAAGATTCTTGTTCATAGCTCCAGATATAAGTTTGAAAATTAGAAAATTCTAAAAAAACGGTGCAAAGGTACAACTTTTTTTTGAAAAATTTTCCTTTGTCAATGTTTTATATTATATTTGCAGGAAAATTAAAAAACGAAAGCTATGAGAAAAGTAAAATTATTTTTGTTAATTGCCTTATTGACAACAGTTTCAGTCGTTCAGGGGCAGATACGTTTCGGCGTAAAAGGAGGAATAAATGTTGCGAATGCGTCATTCAGCAAAGATGTGATTGATACCAAAAATTTCACGGGTTTCAACCTCGGTCCCGTCATCGAATTGATGCTGGGCGATGTGGGTTTGGGCTTCGATGCGGCTGTGTTATATACCCAAAAAGGTTTCAAGGCGGAAGAGAGAACGGTCAGTAATTCCTATTTGCAAGTGCCTGTTAATCTGAAATATAAATTTATAACACCGGTTATCAAGCCCTATTTGGCGGCGGGTCCGTACATTGATTTGAAGGTTGCGGGCGATGATACCTGGAGTATCGCCGGAGTGGAAGAACAGATAAAATCGCAGAGTTTCGGCGCGGGACTTAATTTTGGCGCAGGCGTGGAATTGATCAATATGATACAAGTCGGTATCAATGTGAATTGGGGCTTGACCGACAATTATAAATCGTTTGAAACCAACAGTATAGACAGTTATAAGGGCAAATCCATCACCTGGTCGGGTAGCGCGATTGTATTTTTCTGATTGTAAAGCGCTTACCGCCGAATGAAGTTTGCGGAAGTCATACTGCCCTTGCCTTTTGACAGCAGTTTTTCGTACAGGATTCCCGATGCGATGACGTCGCAAATCGGGTTGTATTGTCGTGTGATTGTGCCTTTCGGACCAAAATTGTATCATACGGGGATTGTTACCGAAATTCACGAACGGGAACCGGAAGAATTTGAGGCAAAAGATATTTTATTGCTAATCAGCGAAAAACCAATTATTTACGAATCCCAACTGTTGTTGTGGAAATGGATTTCCAACTATTATTTATGTACGGTTGGCGAAGTTTTTCGTACGGCTTTACCGTCATTGCTGAAAATTGAAAGTAAGTCGTTAGATTCTGTTAATGAATCTATTAACAAAGGATTTAAACCGAAAACAGATACATTTATCCGTCTTTCGGATGAAATTGAAATTGACGCAGTTCTTGAATCGCTGAAAAGGGCAAAACATCCCCAAAAAGTATTGGAATTTTTTATTTTGTATAATTCTGATAATAAATATATTAGAAAATCAGAATTGGCAAAGAAATCGGGTGTGAGCCTTCCGATTATCAACGAACTTGTCAAAAAAGGAATTTTGGTGGCGGAAGAAAAAATTGTCAGTCGCCTGGATTTGCCGGAAAACACGGAACCATATATTCCCGAACTATCTGAAAAAGAGAAAAATATCCATACTGAAACAGTAAAAAATATTGATCATAAAAATGTTACATTGTTGTCACTCATAGATAATGAGGTAAGAATCAATATGTTGATGGCTCTCATTGCGGATTTTTTGCAGCAAAACAGGCAAGTACTTTATTTGTTGCCGGAAATATCAGATACCCGGAAATTTACGGAAAAATTGAGGAAGGCTTTCGGAAATCGCCTGTTGGTTTATCATTCTGATTACTCTGAAAATGAACGAGTTGAAATATGGAATTGCCTATTGGAAAAACGGGAGGCTTTTCTTGTTTTGGGAACGCGGTCGGCTGTTTTTTTACCGTTTTCACGGTTGGGTTTGGTGATTATTGACGAGGAGCACGAGCCGTCGTACAAGCAGCAAGACCCCGCTCCACGCTATCAGGCGCGCAATACGGCGATGATGCTGGCGCAACAGAACGGGGCGAAAACGCTGCTGTGTTCGGCGACGCCTTCTCTGGAATCGTATTTTTGGGCGATGCAAGGTAGATATGGTTACGTTACAGACAAAAACGATACACAGTATTCATCTGAAATAGAGATAGTTAATATAAAAGAGTTGCGAAAAAAGCGGCAAATGAACAACACGCTGTTTTCGCCTGTTTTAAAGGAAAAAATGCAGGAGGCGCTGGGCAGGGGCGAGCAAATCGTGCTGTTTCAAAACCGTCGCGGGTTTGCGCCGGTCGTGGCTTGCGAGAAATGCGGCGAAATTCCCCGCTGTAAAAACTGCGACGTTACGCTGACCTACCACAAACAGACAAATCGCTTGGTTTGCCATTATTGCGACTATTCCATTCCCTTGGTATCAAGTTGTTCCGCATGTGGAAGTACGGAATTAAAAATGCAAGGATTTGGTACTGAGAGAGTTGAAGATGAGGTAAGGACGCTTTTTCCCGCAGTTTCCATGGCGCGACTGGATTTGGATTCGGCGAAATCGAAAACGGCATATCGGGAAATTATTGCAAATTTCGAGTCGGGAAAGATGCAAATTTTAATAGGTACACAGTTGATATTCAAGGATATAGATATTGAAAAGGTGAGTATTACGGCAATTATCAGTGCGGACGGCATGATGAATGTTCCCGATTTCAGGGCGAATGAGCGGGCAATGCAACTGATGATGCAGATTGTTGGGCATACGGGGAGGAAAAAAG
>JAITMT010000255.1 GCA_031277235.1 Tannerella sp. | reverse complement strand
ATTTTCTCCGGACATTCCTGCGTGGTTTCTCAAACTGTTTTTTAATGCAGTAAAAGTACCTTCCAAAGCGTTGTTTGTATTCGGCATTTCAAAGTTAACTTTCTCAAAAACAAACAGATACGGTAAATGTCTTTTGACACTCAGCCGGGCACTGCGTAATTTTTTGTGCGTAAAATGACTTTTGCCCGTGTTTTCATTTTTTGTCCGTTCCTTCAAAAATGGAATCCATTTGTCTTCCCATTTCTGAAAATGTGCAATAAATTCACTTTCAGTCAGTTTTGTGATTTTTTTCACCAAAATCCATAACTCTTTGCCTGCTGTCAGTTTGGGATTTCGGGTCAAGTACCGCCTGATGAGGTTCACAAAATGATACTGACACATCCGGGCGGGATAAGCGGAATATTGCCTGAAAATTCCCTTGAACCCGTCGCAGACAATGCCTGAAATTTGATAGCCTTTCGACAGGATAAAATCTGTACATTCCCGATAATCAACCAGCCTTTCATGTTTGATGTATTTACGGCACAAAATTTTTCCCGTCAAAAAATCTTTCAGGACTATTACACCCCAATCCCTGCCAAAATAAGTCGCATCCATCAAAACGGTCCCGCAACGGGGAAAATCATTGCACTCAAAATCCTTCCGTACTGTCCGCAGACGGCGTTTGACGGTACTTGCACTTACAGAATATTGTCCGGCAAGTTCCCTGACCGTCTGTTTGTTTTGACTGTACTGACGCCACAGTTCCGACGGTTCCAACCGCTCGCCTCCCATAAACTGTTTTCCGCAGGCATGACATTTATAACGTTGCTTGCCGTCTATTACACCATTTTTTTTTGTTATGGGCGAATTACAATAAAAGCACTTTTTTTATTCATATACTTTGATTTGCCGCAAAGGTAGTATTTATCAACAGTACAGAAGATTTTAGCATCATTTTTGACCTATAAGTCGGAATGTCGTATTCGTATGTACTCTCAGTACATCTATTACTGTATCTGTAAATCCTTCTTATCACCATATTTTTGTAATAAAACGTACTGTCCACACCCCCTATATTAAAGAATTCATTAATCTCTATTTCATTCCCGTTTAAAGAATTAGATTTTCGCGACTTCTTGACCAATTGGTCATTTTCATACTCAAATGTAAAAACAGTATCCCCCTCCAGCTTGTATTCATAACGAAAAACACTATTTGTTTTATTTGTCAAATCATTAAATATCGAACATTTTAATTCTCCGTTTTCATATTTTGAAGTAACTTTCAATTCCCTTTCAACTATACTGATACCCGGCTTTCTACTAAATTCATACTCTTCAACAATATGTCCATCTTGGTCTTTCTTGCGATAATTATAAAATACAGTATCTTTATAAGCATCAAAATGTACAATCTGAATCGTTGTATCCGAATAAATTTCCATGGCAAATAATATCTTTTCTCCGTCTGCATTTATCTCATAGGACTCCTTTCTTTCCAGACTGTCTCTGCTGTCGTAAAAGAATATTTCTTCCGTAGAATATTCCAGTAATACGGAACCGTCAATTCCGGTATTGACCGCCGATTCCAAGACTTTCGACAATTGATTTCCGTTGTAAAAATTCTTGTATTCATAAATTCGCCTGGATACAAGTTCATATTCGGATGTATGATTGCTGTTTTTACAACCCGCAAAATTCAAGAAACTGCATAGTACAATAAATATGCAATGTAATTTTAAATGCTTGATCACCTGTCTTCTCCGTCCCTGCGGATTTGCTATCCTGTTATTTTCAATTCTGTATATCATATTCCTGTTTTTTAAATCCTTATACTGTTTTAATCCATTGCAACCGGCACGGATTGCAAATCCGCGCCAGCGGGGAAAACTTCGTTTCCGGCTATTCTGCCGGGGATTTCCGACTGCGCGGTCATTTCCTTCCGGATATTGACGTAGCCGTCCGGGTCGCTGATTGTGCCCTGTTTCTTTTTGTGGGGAAAGGCGACGGGCGTTACGGCATCCGTACCGGTCAATTCACGTACTTCCGATTTTTTCATATAGCCGTAAACCGTTTCGGTGCGGTCTAAAATCACGGCATAACCGTCGAGACCTGCAATGGGACTTTCCACAGGTTTGACTGCTTCCACGAAATAATAGTCGTCATACCCCATTTCGTAGGCAATGAATGTTTCGTCGGGATGGATGGTATCAATATCGTAACTGTCGGGATAGGGTTCAAGGTAGAGCAGGGCGCTGTTTTCCCTGACTTTTCCCTTAAAGGAAGTTCCGACTTTTTCCAGCGTCGGCATTTCGCGCATCGGATTTTCGCAAAATTCGCGTAATAGAGCGTAGCCATAATAGTTGTTGGAGCGGATTGAGTCGCGAATGGACTCCTGTATTTCGTTTGGTTCATATGCAGGACGGTATGGCAGAGTATTTCTATCCAACTGCCCGGACATATATTGAATCACTTCGCTGTTTGTTCTTGAATGTCGCAACCGGATTAAAAAGGATAAATTTCCTGCAACACTTCTGGCTACATTGTAATTATGCCAAGGGAAATGCATATCAAAACCATTATAATCAAGGGAAGTATCTGCAAATGAAGTAGATTCCCAATAAACATAGACATCCGTTTTCATTCTGCTATCTGCATTGGCAACAGACAATTTTCTGGTCTTGCATTGTTCCACAATATATAATAATAACAAATCACTCCTCATATCAAATACCTGCCTTGAAATCCATGAATTTATCTGCATATTCATCATATTGCTCAAAGTCAGCCATCTACTATTTTCATCTATATATCTCAACAATATGGCAGGAAGCATGATTGTAGTCCGGTAAATATTGCCTAAAATGTCATAGTCATCCAAGAAAGAGGATTTATACAATGGATAGTCTTCATGCATCTTTATGACCTTTTCTGTATAGGTATATTTATACTTTTTTAGCTGTTCAAATAAAGATGTGTCTGCAAAGAAAAGAAATTGTCTGGCTAAAGAATAAATGCTGTCAGGCAATGGAGGCGCTGATGGAATGGCGTCGTCCCAGGGACCCAACTCAAATTCTCCACCTTGAAACAATTGATTTTTCTTTCCGAGTCCCAAATGTATGTAGAAATCTATCATTGCGTTATCCGGATAATCATTTACATCTATACCCCAAAGCATTTTTACCCGCCGGCGGAAACGTTCGGGACGAAGCGGCGGACAGATTGCATACTGTTCTTTTATGGTCTCGGGACTTGGATAACGTTCTTCCGTAAAATAGGGAAACAATTGAAGCTTGTCATACTGCTTTTTTACTTTCCGGGGCGTCTGGGGAACCGGATTTGATGCTATTCCGTATAAAGCAAACAAGAATAATCCGGTTCCCAATATAATTAATAGTATCCACATCGCCCGTCCCTGCGGATTTGCAATCCTGTTATTTTCAATTTTGCATATCATATTTTCTGTTTTTAAATCCCTATACTGTTTTGCAAGGGATTTCAAATCCATTGCTACGGGACATATCATTCATAATCTCCGATCCTTTTGCCTGTCCTGTCAATTAGAAAATGTTTTCCACCCGATTGAACCCATGCCGCAGCCATGCCCATAGCCGTGTTGAAACTTTGTCCCGCATCATATTTCAAGGGAATGATGATTTCTCCTGCCTTGTTGATGTAGCCATATTTGCCGTTCAACCCGGCCAAAGCGAGTCCTTCCGAGAAACTTTCCATCCCGTCATATTTCAAAGGGATAACCACTCTTTCCGTGCTGTCAATAAAACCGTATTTGCCATTCAATTTGACGCGCGACATGCCATACTCAAAACTCTCTGCAAAGTCATATTTCAGCGGGATAGCCTCCTTGCCTGTCCTGTCAATAAAACCGTATTTGTCTCCCAGTTCGACACACGAGAGACCGTCAACAAAATTGCCTGCAAAATCATATTTCAGCGGAATGATTTCTTTGCCCGTTCTGTCAATAAAACCGTATAGATTCTCATATCTGACAGAATTGTCGGGATGGGGCAGGAATTCTCCTGGCGACAGCCAAATACCGCGTGGGATGGGATGGGCAGTGTCAAGACACCATACCACCGTAATATTTTCACCGGGAGCAAAGTCGTATGCCCCGTCATATTTCAGGGGAATGACTTCCCGTCCCGTGCTGTCAATCCACCCTGTCTTGTCTTTGGATGTAACCATTGCCAAGCCTTCGCGAAAATTCTCCGCCTCCTCATATTTCAAGCGTGTTATTTTTTTCCCCTCCCGGTTGATATAGCCGTATATTGGACGAAAATCTTTATATAAATCTTCACGATCATTATAAATAAGGTATTCTTCTTCCATTCCGACCCTTGCCCTGCCTTCATGAAAATCAAATACTTCATCATATAGCAGGGGTATGACTTTTTTTCCCTTTCTGTTGACATATCCCCATTTACCATTCGATTCAATGCGGGCAAACCCTTCATGAAAATCACATGCTTCATCATATAGCAGGGGTATGACTTTTTTCCCCTTTCTGTTGATATATCCCCATTTGCCATTCGATTCAATGCGGGCAAGTCCTTCATGGAAAACGCCTGCGTCCCCATATTTACAGGGGATAACCTGCTTTCTTGTCGAGTCGGCATAACCCCACAGGAACGTTTTCTTATCCACTACCGGATAGAGCGCTCCCTCATATTTCTGCACGCAGGAAAAAAACATCCATACAGCGATGCTTGCGGCAATATTTCCTCTGCTTATCGGGTTTTTCAGCATGGTGAAAATGTATTGTAATTGATTTGCAAAATTAGGAAAATTTTTTTTAAAATGCAAACGCGCCTGTTGCAAAACCGGACAAAATATCCCCCGTCCATGCGGAGTCTTCGTAACAATAGTGCCGATTATACAAATATCTCATTTTTTTTTTGCCTGCATTATTTACATTATTCTCTCTGTGTATTGACGGCTTATCCATCCTCTCAAAGATGGAGAAGGACGGCTTGCAATATTGAAAAAATCCTTTGTTTCGCATTTATCCATGATGGAGTTTTCCCTAACTTCTACATATAGCCAAATTCGCTCACCATCAGACTGTTCCGATAATACCTTCAAATTTGCTCCGGCTTTGAGGGTTGCAATAATGTTGGTGTTCTGCGTGCAAGTGAACCAAACATCCGATTTATTGAAAAATGAATCCGTATCCGGTGAAAATCGAATATTATAATTGCTGTTAAGTGTTTTTACATGATAAGGCGTGTCTAACAGGGAAACAGGACATGTTTTCTTATCTTCCACATATTCATTGTTTACTGTTATAAAATTTTCTACGATTGAGACGGACAGTCCATCAAACCCGTAAGCAAAGGTCCAAAAAAACGGGCTATCTCCACAGCATTGCCAGTCATGCAATTGTATTTTGGATTTGCCTGTGTGCTCGACCCGATATAGGGAATAGGCTCCGCATGTTGTGTCTATTTTCCTGTAATATCTACCTTTGTATTGCAAATAAATACAAATGTTATGTGTTTCACCGGCAGCATAGAAAAAGATAATATCATCTTCGCCGTCTCCGTTTAGATCTTCTGTTTGTTTCCTTACTTTTCCATCAATGCTGTTTGCGAGCATTTCCTGCTCTTCCCTTTCAAGACCGTACCGGTTCAAACCCTGGGAGAAAGCACAATTTTGCATAAAGAATCCGAATAGTAATAAAATCACTATTGACCGATTAAAATTCGGACACATTTTTATATTGTTGATATTTAGTTATTTATATTTCAAAAAATCCGTTTTTAAAAAGTTACCCCCCTGTTTTTCAGCCATCAAAGAGCGA
>JAITMT010000252.1 GCA_031277235.1 Tannerella sp. | reverse complement strand
GTTTTTTCCTTGACTTCGGGCGTAATGTTTTCTTTCAACTGTTTCAGCAGAATGGCGGCGACTGCCAAATCGTCCGTAAAACCGAGCGCGGCGATGAAATCGGGAATTAAATCTACCGGCAAGATAAAATAACCGAGCGCACCCACAATGTAGGCTTTATGTTTGAGCGGCACTTTGCCGTCCTGCAGCATGTAATACAGGTGCAAAATGGGTCTCAAAACGTTTTCACCGGCAAATTTTGCAATTTTCCGAATCTTAGATTTGAAACTGTTTTTGTCGTAGTACGACTGATACGAGGAGACGTCTCCGACAAGTTCCGGCAGTAATTTTTTTCTTTTTTCCATAGCGCAAAGATAAGGATATTTTTTCTGTTCTCCAAAAGTTTCAAAAAAATTCATAATAACCGCATCAAAATTTATCAATTTTACGGGAAAATGACGTATCTTTGCCGAAAAATAAATTGAATATGGAATATACAGCGATTATAGAACAGGCGGACGACGGTTGGTATATAGCCCATTGTGCAGAAGTTCCCAACGCGCATACACAGGGAAAAACGATCGAGGAAGTAACGGAAAATTTAAAGGAGGCGGTTGAACTGATTTTAAGTTGCGAGCGGGAAATTTCCATGCGAAAAGCGGGAGAAAATGAAGTTCTTTATCGAAAAATAGCCATTGTATGAAACGTGAAAAACTTTTCAAATATTTCAAAACATACAATTGCCACATATTCAGAGAAGAAAAAAAACATACTATTGTTATCAATAACGACAATGATAAAGTGACTTCGGTACCGCGTCATGCCGATATAAATGATAAACTTGTTTGGAGTATATGCAAGGATTTGGGAATTCCAAAAATAGAATCACATTGAAAACTTCCAAAATTTGTAATTTCGCACCTTTTTAGAGAGAAAATGTATCGGTATCGCATAACCCTTTCCTACAACGGAACAAGATTCGGCGGCTGGCAAATTCAGCCCAACAGTACGTCTATCCAGCAATGTTTGCAGGAGCAACTGTCTCTTTTGCTGCGGCAGGAGATTGAAGTTACGGGCGCAGGCAGGACGGATGCTGGCGTTCACGCGCGTTTCATGGCGGCGCATTTCGACTGCAAACAGGAAATTCCAGATACGGTGTTGATAGTTAAGAAATTAAACTCCATGCTATCCAAAGACATTGCCGTCAAGGATATGGCACGGGTCAGCCCCGAATTTCACGCGCGATTCAGCGCACTGTCAAGGACTTACGAATACAATGTTACGTCCGTAAAAAATCCTTTCGCGTATGAATGGGTGCATTACATGTCCCTGTCGGGGATGGATTTTCAACGAATGAACGAGGCGTGTAATATTTTATATGAATACGAAGATTTTACGAGTTTCAGCAAACTGCACACCGACGTCAAAACCAATAACTGCAAGATTTACAGCGCCGTATGGAAGCGGGAAGGCGATATTTGGGTATTCCGAATCAAAGCCGACCGTTTTTTGCGGAACATGGTCAGGGCGATTGTCGGAACGCTGTTTGACGTTGGCAGGGGAAAAATCACGATAGAAGATTTCAGAAATATCATCGAGGCAAAAGACCGTTGCAGGGCAAGCAGTTCGGCGGCTGCCCGCGGGCTTTCGCTGGTTGCGATAGAATATCCCGAAGACATTTTTCCGGGTGGCGGCGAAGATGAAACCTGTAGTTTTTAACCTGAACCGGAAGAAAATATGTGGCTGATTCTCGCTTTCATATCTGCTTTTCTGTTAGGATGTTATGACGTAAGCAAGAAAAAAGCGCTGGACGGAAACGCCGTTATTCCCGTGCTGTTTCTCAACACGCTGATTTCGAGCCTGATATTTGTCCCTTTCATCGTATTGTCGTTTTCTACCGATTGGCTGAACGGCACATTATTGTACGTACCGAAAGCCTCGTTGCTGACGCACGCCAAAATCATGCTGAAATCGCTGATTGTGCTGACTTCGTGGATCATCGGCTATTTTTCGGTGAAAAACCTGCCGCTTACCATCACGGGACCCATCAAGGCGACACAACCCGTGATTACGCTGCTCGGAGCGCTGGCGATTTTCGGCGAAAGGCTGAATTTTTATCAGTGGACGGGCGTTTTTCTTTCGATTTTTTCGTTTTACCTGCTGTCGTCGTCGGGTAAAAAGGAGGGCATCAGTTTCACGCACAACAAATGGATTTTGTATGCCGTTTTGTCAGTCATTGTTGGTGCAATCAGCGGTTTGTACGACAAATATTTGATGAAAACGCTGGATGTGATGACCGTACAGGTGTGGTTCAATGTCTATCTGCTGCTGATGATGATTCCCGTTTTTTTCCTATTGTGGTATCCGCATCGCGCGAAAACGACTCCATTCCGCTGGAAATGGCACATTGTGCTGATTTCCGTCTTTTTGGCGATGGCAGACTGGGTTTATTTTTACGCGCTGAGTTTCGATGGCTCGATGATTTCGATTGTTTCGATGATACGCCGTAGTAGTGTGGTAGTTACGTTCATTGCGGGAGCGCTTTTCCTGCGTGAAAAAAACTTGAAAAGCAAAACTTTTGACCTGATTTTGGTATTATTAGGAATGTTATTCCTATATTTGGGGACGAGATAGATAAATTTTTTATATGAAACGATTAATAATAAGTATATTAGTATTTTTCGCTCTCGGTTTTGCCAGGGCGCAGACCGTTGCGGAAGTTTTTATCGAAATGCCCGACGAAATGATTATTCAACTCGAAGAGGCTTGGCGTAAGGACATTATAGACCTTTATAAATCCGGAAAACCCGCCGTGCTCACAAACACGATGCAGGGGCGATCGGAATTGAAAATACTGACAGACAATTATTTACTGCTGGAAACGACGGAACGGAGTACGCTGGAATTGAAACTGCTTCCGTTGGTGAACAATACGCATATAATATGTTTAATTTCAACATGTTATGCGCCTGCTCCCGACAGTAAGGTGGAATTTTACTCGACAAACTGGCAAAAAATTTCCGGCACAGAGTTGTTTACGCCTGCAACCGGCGCCTGGTTTCTGAAGGAAAACGCGGATACGGCTTCGGTTCAATATGGACAGGCTATTTCATTGATTTATTTCGATTTAATCAGATATTCATTGAACGCGAACGACAACCGTTTGACGGCAGAATTTACGTATCCGCAGTATTTGAGCGAAGAGGAAAGGGCTAATTTACAGCCGTTTCTGAAAGAAGACAGGAAAATTTATGAATGGAGGCTTAGCAGGTTTGAATAAATTTGAGGTTCAAGGTTTGAAGCCTCCCCTAACCCCTCCGAAGGAGGAGGACTCCCGCCCCTTTGGGGAGGGCTGGGGAGGGGCTTAATCTTCAAATTCTCGAATTTTCAAATCTTCAAATTAATTTACTGGCACGGATTTTGTTAAGAAAAAAACTATGGACGGCAATTTTACAAGTAGAATGAGGGAAGTCATAGAATACAGCAGGGAAGAGGCTTCCAGGCTGCAAAACAGTTATATCGGAGCCGAACACCTGATGCTTGGAATTTTGCGTGAAGGCAAGGGAAAGGCTTGTCAATTGCTTTATTCCATGGAAGTTGACATGGCGGAACTGAAGAAACAGATTGAAAAGGAAGTTCGCAACGTTTCGGAAAACGCCGTGTCGCTCAAGGACATTGTCATCAGTAAAACGGCGGAACAAATCCTGCGTGTCAGCATGTTGGAATCGCGCAGTATGCTGATGAAAAATGCGGATACGGAACATTTATTACTGTCTATTTTGAAGGACAGATCAAATATAGTAACATCAATTTTGGAAAGTAAAGGAGTGAATTATAAAATGATACAACAAAAAATAAGAGAAGAAAGTTTTGGAGAAAAGAAATTTCAGGAATGGGAATATTTGGGTCCCCTGACGGAAGATATGAAGACAAGATTCGGTTTTATGGAAGACGATGAAGACGACGAGGATGAAAATATCTCTCCTCAAAAAGGTCCGTCGGGTTCTTCCCCGCAACAACCGTCTCCGTCCGCTCCAAAACCGGGAAATACGACGCAGACACAGAAACCCGTTTCGGATACGCCGGTAATTGACAATTTCGGCACGGATTTAACGCGCGCTGCCGCCGAAGGGCGTTTAGACCCCGTCGTCGGTCGCCAGAAGGAAATCGAACGGCTGGCGCAGATTCTCAGCCGCCGCAAAAAGAACAATCCCGTGCTGATAGGAGAGCCGGGAGTCGGAAAATCCGCTATCGTGGAAGGGCTGGCGCTCAACATTGTACAGCATAAAATATCGCGCGCGCTGTTCGACAAGCGCGTCATCAACTTGGATATGGGCGCCATTGTGGCGGGAACGAAATATCGCGGACAGTTTGAGGAGCGCATCAAAGCCATTTTGAACGAAGTAACGAAAAATCCGAACATCATTCTGTTTATGGATGAGATACATACGATTATCGGGGCTGGCGCGGCTTCGGGTTCGATGGACGCGGCGAACATGCTGAAACCGGCTCTGGCTCGCGGCGAAATTCAATGTATCGGTGCGACGACGCTCGACGAATACCGCAAAAGCATCGAAAAGGACGGCGCGCTGGAACGCCGTTTCCAGAAAGTGATGGTCGAACCTACCACCACCGACGAAACGTTGCAGATTTTGCACAACATCAAGGAACGCTATGAAGACCATCACAATACCCGATATACCGACGAGGCGCTCGCCGCCTGCGTTCATCTGACCGACCGCTATGTCAGCGACCGTTATTTCCCCGACAAGGCGATTGACGCGATGGACGAAGCCGGGTCGCGCATGCACATTACGAATATCGTGGTTCCGCCCTACATCGAAGATTTGGAAAAGCAAATCGAATCCATCAAGGAGGAAAAACAGACCGCCGTGAAATTGCAGAATTTCGAGTTGGCGGCAAGTTACCGCGACCGGGAACGTCAGTTACTCCAGGAATTGGACGCAGCCAAAGTGCAATGGGAAAAGGAAATGCAGCAGCATCGTAAAATCGTTGATGAAGAGAAGGTTGCGGAAGTCGTCGCCATGATGACGGGTGTGCCTGTGCAGCGCATCGCCAAGGAAGAAAATCTGCGGCTTGCGGAAATGGAAGAGGTGCTGAAAGAGAAGGTAATCGGTCAGGACGACGCGATTCGCAAAATCGTGAAAGCCATTCAGCGCAACCGCATCGGACTGAAAGATCCGAAAAAGCCCATCGGAACATTTATGATGCTGGGTCCGACGGGAGTTGGAAAGACGTATCTTACAAAAATACTGGCGGAATTTCTGTTTGGCTCGGCGGATTCGCTGATTCGCATTGACATGAGCGAATACATGGAAAAATTCTCGTCGTCGAGACTGATTGGAGCGCCTCCGGGATACGTGGGCTACGAAGAGGGCGGGCAACTGACCGAAAAAGTACGCCGGCATCCGTATTCGGTGGTTTTGCTGGACGAAGTGGAAAAGGCTCATCCCGACGTGTTTAACCTGTTGTTGCAGGTGCTGGACGAGGGTCGCCTGACGGACAGTCTCGGTCGCATCATTGACTTCAAAAACACGATTTTGATCATGACTTCCAACATCGGAACGCGGCAGTTGAAGGATTTCGGAGCCGGCGTCGGTTTCCGTCCGCAAAATGCGGAAAAATCGAACAGGGAGCAGGCTAACAGCGTGATACAGAAAGCGTTGAACAAGGCGTTTGCACCGGAATTTTTAAATCGCATTGACGACGTCATTATTTTTGACCAGTTGAGCAAGGAATCCATCAAGCAGATTATCGAAATCGAGTTGAAAGACGTGTTCAAACGCATCGAACAGACGGGCTACAACGTGGAACTGACCGAAGCCGCCAAGGATTATATCGCGACGAAAGGTTACGACGTGCAATACGGCGCCCGTCCGCTGAAACGCGCACTGCAAAAATATGTCGAAGACGAACTGGCGGAAATCATCATTCGCAATACCGTCGCCAAAGGTGAAACGATTATTTTGGATTACGATTCGGAGGCGGATAAGATAGGCGTTGGCAGTCAGTCTTTAGTCGGCAGTCTTTAGTCGGTAGTCGAATTTCATTGCACCAATGGCTATTTCCGCTTTCTGAATTTTGTCTCCCACAAGTGCCTGATTGCATCTACCGGATGGAAAAACAACATTCTCTGTCCGGCATATCGCATCACTACTCTGATTTGTTCGCGATATTCCGGTTTGTAGCAATGGACGGTACATTCCTGGCAAGGCATTTTATCTTCCCCGAATTTGCAATGTTCCAGCCGCCGGTACGCATAGTCTTCCAGCCGCCGGCACTCCGGGCAAAGCGCGGATCGTTGCCCGTGCTTGAACCGGCAATAGATGCGCAACATTTTGGAAACAGTCTTTTTCTCACGGTTATTCATCGTATTCGACTTTTTTCTTCCAAAAATCTCACAATCAATTCTTTAAGTCTGAATTTCTGTATCTTGCCGCTCTCGGTCATGGGAAACTCATCCACGAAAAAGATGTATTCCGGTATTTTGTGGCGGGCGATTTTTCCACGACAGTAATCTTTTATCACGTCTTCGGTGAGGATGGCGCCGTCTTTCAAAATGACGAACGCACACACTTCCTCGCCGTATTTTTCCGAAGGAACGGCAACAACCTGCACGTCTTTCACGCCTTCGAGACGGGACAGAAATTCCTCGATTTCGCGCGGGAAAATATTCTCTTCTCCTTTGGTTATCATGTCTTTGATGCGTCCCGTGATGCAATAGTAGCCGCGTCCGTCTTTCACGCCCAGATCGCCCGAATGCAGCCAGCCGTCCCTGTCAATGACCCCGGCGGTGGCGTCCGGATTTTTGTAATAGCCTTTCATCACGAGATAGCCGCGACAGCAGACCTCTCCCTGCACGCCAACGGGACACTCTTCGCCCGTTTCGGGGTCCATAATTGCAATTTCCGTAAACGGATATTCACGCCCTACCGTCGTACAGCGGTCTTCAAACGAATCTTCGAGAACGGAATGCGTCATTCCCGGTGAACTTTCCGTCAGTCCGTAAACGCTTGTGATACCGGAAATATGCATTTTGGTCGCGACCGCCCGCATCAATTCAGCCGGGCAGGGCGAACCTGCCATGATGCCGGTGCGAAGCGAAGCCAAATCAAACATTTCAAACATCGGGTGATTCATTTCGTCAATAAACATCGCCGGTACGCCGTTCAGCACCGTACAACGCTCCTTATGAACGGATGCCAGCACGGTCAGCGGGTCAAACCGTTCGACCATGACTTGCGTGCAGCCATGCGTAAGCACGCTCATCGAGGACAGAACTGCACCGAAACAGTGAAACAGCGGGACGCAGCAGCACAATTTATCGTCCGCCGTGTAACCCATGCCTGCACCGGTAAAATAGCCGTTATTCGTTATTTGATAATGAGTTAGCATCACTCCTTTCGGAAAACCGGTCGTACCCGAAGTGTATTGTATGGTAACCACGTCGTGACATTTTACCTGTTTTTTCTCGCTTTCAAGCGTTTCATCTTCGATATTGCTTCCCAGCAGCAGAATTTCAGCCGCGCTGTACATGCCGCGATATTTTTCCTGCCCGATGAAAATCACATTTTTCAAGTTCGGAAAGCGTTCGCTTTTCAGGTAACCGCGCTGGCTGTCTTTCAGTTCGGGCAGCATTTCATAAACGATATCAATATAACTGCCGTTAAAAACACCTTCCGCGATGCAAAGCGTCTGTATATCAGCATCTTTTATCAAAAATTCCAGTTCGTTTTGTTTGTAGTTCGTATTGACCGTAACGATTACGGCGCCGATTTTTGCGCCCGCATAGAGAAAAGTCAGCCAGTCCGGCACGTTGGTAGCCCAGATTCCCACATGCGAACCACGCTTTACTCCTATGGAAATCAATCCCTTAGCCATATCATCCACACGCCTATTGAACTGTTTCCAGGTAAAACGCAAATTTCTGTCCGGGTAAACCAGATATTCCCTGTCAGGCGTAACTTCCGCCCAATATTCAAGCCATTCGCCGACTGTCTTTTCCTGTAATTCCATCTGTTTTGAATCTTAAACTTTGAACCTTGAACCTCAAATAATCAGTACGGCGTATAAATCACGCCCAAAATCTTAGCCTTGCTGTCGTTTCCCACGTGCAGGTGGTGAGCCACAATCGAATCGTAGTAAATACTGTCGCCCTCTTCGAGCAGATATATGTTTTTCCCGTAATTGATTTCAACGATTCCTTCCAGGACATAGATAAATTCTTCGCCCTCGTGGGTGGAAAAAATGAAATCCGCCTCCTTCGACGGCTCGATATGAATGAGAAACGGCTCCATGTGACGCCCCATTTTGTCCTGGGAAAGCGCGTAATACGACATGGCTTTATGCCGCGATGCGACATTGTTTGCAGGTTTGGCGCTTTCGTCGCCGGTCTGTTCGATTTTGCGGTTAATGACCGGTCCAAACTCGGTTTGGTCGTCCAGAAACGTACCCAGACGCACTCCCAACACGCGCGCAATCTTGATCAAAGGCGACAGGGAAGGAAAATACTCGTTGTTTTCAATCCTGTCAATCTGCTCTTCGGTCAATCCCGAACGCTCCGCCATTTCCGTTACGGAGATATTTTTGTTTTCGCGGAAGATTTTAATCTTCTCTCCGATTATTTTATTTGAATCCATTTTAGCTGCATTTTTTAGGTTTTCCGCGTGCAAAAATAGTATTTTTCCTTTTATCAAACAATAAATCATATTTTTTTATGATAATAATTTGTCTATTTTGCATTTGGACGGAAATTTATTGTACCTTTTCCCCTATGAAATTCTTTCGTATTATCCCCAAAAAGGATTTTATCTGAAAAGTCAAAAGGGAAGTCATGTAAAATATACAAACGGAACGCCTACTGTGATTATTCCCATGCCTGACGCGATGTTACCGTCTTTTTCAAGACACAAGGCGAGGTGCCGATACCTTCCGATTAAAAATTTCTTTGAATAATTTTGGTGGAATGATGAAAATACAGTATCTTTGGCGTCTATCTGTTATTGTACACATGCAGGAAAGCATTGTGAACAAACAGTAAAATAATAATAATAATTAAGGAAATCGTTATGGTACGGAGCAGTAATTTTAACCGGGTAATGGATGCCGGAGACCATTTCAAAAACGGGGCAAGTCTGAAAAGCCATAAGAGTAAGAGATATTTTAGTCTCTATAAATTGTTGATTTTATTCGTTTTGAGTATGTTTCTTTTTTCAAGTTGCGAACAGAACGAAATGGATGGCGACATGGACGACAACGCTGCCATGCACGATTACAGGGTTCATGATGTTTTGTATGCAAAAGGCAGCAAGTTGAAACAAATTTCAAGCATATTTCCGGGATTTTCCGAAAAAGAACATTCATACAAACAGTTTCCGGCAAATTCGGAAACAATGTGGTATGTTGATGCTGATTATGAATACGATAATTCGGGAAGAATCAGCAAAATTTCCCGCCCGATGTACGAAGACGGAAAAATTAACGGGGTTATCTCATACAATATTTATACCTACAACGCCAAAAACCAACTGGAAAAAAACGAATATTACAATGCCAATCTCTATGCAGGTTTTTTGATTTTGGCGACATATACATATTCATACGATAAAGACGGAAAAAAAGTAAAGGAAGTGGTTGAGTATCCCCACGCATCGCCATTCCGGACGGATTCAACCCTCTATTATTATGACAATAACCGTTTGAAGCGGGAAGATAAATATGAGGACGGATATTTTGGCAGGGAGCCTTGGCGCAGCGAACTTATAGCATATATTGAGTATGAATATGATAATCAGGGTAATCCGGTCAAGGAAACTCATTATTCAGGAACGGATGACGCGCTTTTAACGACAGTTGTACACAATTATCAAGACGGTTTGAATGTAAAAACAGAAGTTTATAATAATTATTTTCAAAACGATAAAATGAGAGAAATCAGGCGTTACTATGATGAAAACGACAATTTGATTTATCTCGAATCCGATGAACTTTCAATATACAGTTCATCGCTGAGTTTTGTTTCGAAATATGAATATTATTGATGGACTGATTTTAACAGGTAACCCGGAAAAATCAAAACGGCACAAAAAAAATTCCCCTCCCGGGAAGGAAGGGAATTTTTTATATATAGACCGTCATGTTTTACAGCGGATATTCGTCGAATGCGTAAAGCACGGTTGATAAATATCTTTCTCCCGTATCGGGGAGGATTGTAACAATTTTTTTGCCTCTATTTTCCTCTTTCAGAGCCAGTTGCAAAGCCGCATAAGCCGCTGCACCCGAAGAAATACCGACCAATAAACCTTCCGTTTTTGCCAATTCGCGGCTCGTACGGATGGCATTGTCGTTGGAGACCTGAATGACTCCGTCCACGACTGCGGCATCGTATATTTTCGGAATGAATCCCGCGCCGATACCCTGAATCTTGTGCGGACCGGGATTGCCGCCCGAAAGCACGGGAGAATCCGTTGGCTCGACGGCATAAACCTGCACGTCCGCCTTCAATTCCTTCAACCGTTTTCCGGCTCCGCTGACCGTACCGCCCGTGCCGACGCCCGAAACGAGTATATCAACCTGTCCGTCCGTATCTTTCCAGATTTCTTCGCCGGTCGTATAGTAGTGAATTGCGGGATTTGCCGGATTTTCAAACTGTTGCAGAATGATTGCATTCGGTATTTCGGTTTGCAGCGTGCCGGCTCTTGCGATGGCGCCTTTCATGCCTTCGGAACCGGGCGTCAAAACAAGTTCCGCACCCAGCGCTTTCAGGAGGTTTCTGCGTTCCAGACTCATCGTTTCGGGCATCGCAAGTATCAGGCGATAGCCTTTTGCGGCTGCCACGAAAGCGAGTCCGATACCCGTGTTGCCGCTCGTAGGCTCAATGATGACCGAATCGGATTTGAGGACACCTCTTCTTTCGGCGTCTTCAATCATCGCGTTGGCAATGCGGTCTTTCACGCTTCCCAACGGATTGAAATATTCAAGTTTTACAATGACACTCGCGTCCGCGTTGTGAAATTTGTTGAAGTTTTCCAGTTCCAGTAACGGAGTATTTCCAATGAGTTCCGTTAATTTTTTTGCTATTTTTGTCATAATCAAATATTTTAGAATTTGGGTGCAAAGATACGGCGGTTTCTCCTTTCCTGAAATACCACGTATATAGTATGTGCGATTTTTTGTTGCCGATTCAAAAAAAAGCATTACTTTTGACACATATAAATAAAAAATGAACAAAAACGTCAGAAATATTTCCATTTTTACTTTTGTAGTGCTTGCCTGCAGTTGGTTAGGCGAGCCGTTTTGGCTGGTTCTGACGCTACTGACGCTCATATTGCCGGGTGACCGCTGCTACGAAAGTGTCGCACTTGACCCGAAAGGAAATTTGGTGGAAATAACTGTCTGAATGAGAATGAGTTTATCAACGTACATAGCCCACCAGTTCGCCCATCCGACCGGAATGATCGGACAAATCATTATGACGGTCTCAAATCGGCAAAATCGCAAACTGTACAATAAAACAATTGATTTACTGAATGTTACCAAAAACGACACAATTCTCGATATCGGTTTTGGAAATGGTTTTATGTTACGGCAAATCGCTGAATTGAAGCCTGAAAAACTGTTTGGCGTTGATATTTCGGAAGATATGTTGCATGTGGCTCAACGGAAAAATGCTTTGCAAATCAAGAGCCGAAAAATGGAACTTTTGCTCGCCAATGCTGAAAATTTACCGTTTAAAAACGATTTCTTCGATAAAATTTACACCGTAAATACAGTTTATTTCTGGAATGATTTTGAAAAAACTGTTGCCGAAATTCGCCGTGTGTTGAAACACAATGGCGTTTTTCTCAACACATTTTACGAAAGAGCGGTTTTGGAACGCCTGCACCATTCAAGCAACGATATTTACAGGAAATTTACGACTAAAGAACTGAAAAACAGAACTGAACAAGGCGGTTTTTCCGAAGTAAAAATGCTTGAAATTGAAAAAGGGATTTTTTCATGTATCTTTGCAAAAAATAACAAAATATGGTAAACCCGGACAACCCAACTTTCCGTCAGCTACGGCTTGAGGCTCACGGACTTGCGAAGTCGCTGGCACGTTCGCCCAAGGAGGTGGTGTCGCTGATGGGCGCAATGCAGGCGCAGGATTTTAATATGGCAAAATGGGCGGTCGGGATTCGGCTGGATGATTACACGGAAAAAGCAGTTATTGAGGCTTTTAACAAAGGAGAGATACTCCGTACCCACGTTTTGCGTCCCACGTGGCATTTCGTTTCGCCCGAAAATATTCGCGCTTTTTTATCGCTTTCAGCCGATAAAATCAAAGCAGCTACGCGGGCGCGCGATCGGGAACTCGGACTTTCCGAAGAATTATTCACGAAGGCTAATAATATTATAGTCAAAGAATTGGAAGGCAATCACCACCGCACTTCAAAAGAATTGGGCGAAGCGTTGCAACGGGCAGGCATCGAAACTGATTCGGCACGAATGTACCATTTTATGATACGCGCCGAAATCGAAGCGCTCGTTTGCAGCGGCGCGATGCAGGGAACGGCGCAGACGTATGCCCTGTTGGATGAGCGGGCGCCGCAGAGTGCATGTCTGACACGTGAAGAAGCGTTAGTCCGGCTTACACAGGCTTATTTATCAAGCCATTATCCCGCTACGATACAGGATTTTGTATGGTGGTCAGGATTGTCCGTCGGCGATGCACGCAAAGGATTGGAAACTGTTAAACAGTATTTTAGCGTAGAAAATATCGCGGGACAAAATTATTTTTTTCCTGCGAACGTGAAGGAACCCGATTCCAAAACATCGTTCCACCTTTTGCCCGCTTTCGACGAATACATCATCGCCTACCGCGACCGTACTCCCGTGATTTCCACCGAACAACATTCAAAAGCCATTTCGAGCAACGGCATTTTCCGTCCCACCGTCATCGCCGACGGCGCAGTCATTGGTTTATGGCGCAAAGCCGCTTCAAAAGCCAATCCCCTGACCTTTGAATTTTTCCATCTATCTGACGTCGATGCCGAAAAATCAATAGGAGAGGCTGTTCGGAAATGGAAAACATTCAATCGTTGAAATTTTGCAAAAAATAGTTATCTTCGCAGCAAAATATTCCGGTTTTCATTTTTCATTTCCAAATGGAAGACGCTAATTCTGAATTATATGATAGATGGAAATGGGAATTATAAGTTTTGAAAAAAAGCAATTTGATTTAAGGAGAAAATAGATAAAAGTAAAAATATTATAATATATTTTTATATTATAAGTTAACTTATTATCTTTGCACATTTAATATTTATATTTATAATTTAAAAATTTGGTAATTATGTGGCAAAAATCTTATTCGGTAGTAACAAAAGACGTTACGCGGGAACAAATGTGGCGGATGTGGTCTGATGTAAATCATTGGACAGCATGGGATAAAAGTATAGAATCGGCAAGTATGGACGGCAAATTTGAGGCGGGAAATTTTTATAATTTTCAGCCGAAAGGCAGTTCCAACATAAAAATTAAAATCCATGAAACAGTTGAAAATCAATCATTCACGGATTTAACGGTTTTTCCGTTGGCAAAAATGTACGGCAAACATACATTTGAACAGACGGAAAACGGACTGCGGGTTACAACAACGATGACAGTTGTCGGAATTTTGGGTTTTCTTTGGCGAAAAATCGTAGCGCAAAAAATCGTTGATGACTTACCTTAAGATATTGAGAATCAAATTGATGCGGCAAAAAGTTATTGACATCGCATAGTTTCGATGTGTCATATCTCCCTTTTTTGAGAAGAAAATGCTTATCTTTGTGAAAAATTAAGGTTAAAATTTTTGCGGGAAGATAAGCATTTTTCATTGTCAAGAGTTTTGGAAAAATGCGAAAATTGAAAAATAGACTTTAAATTTTTGAAAATGAAACAATTGGAAATTTATACACATTATGGTAAAATCGAAAGATAACACTTTCAGCGTGGAAACAGCGGAAGATAGTTCGGGTTTTCTGCTTTGGCAAGTTACGACACTTTGGCAGCGAAAAGTCCGTCAAGTTTTGGAGCAATATGATTTGACGCATTCGCAATTTGTACTGCTGACAAATTTACATTGGTTCACTGTTCATAATCAAGAAGTTACACAAATTCTTCTTTCGCATCATTCCAAAATAGATCCGATGACCACTTCCGCCGTTTTGCGTACCTTACAGAAGAAAGGACTGATAAAACGGCAGGAACACATTACAGATACGAGAGCCAAAATGTTGAAAATCACGATAAAAGGCAAGAAACTGATTAAGCAGGCTATCATAACTGTCGAACAAACCGACCGTGATTTTTTTGCCCTGCTCGGCGACCGCGTAAAAACGTTGAATGAAATGTTGGTAGAATTACAGAAAATACCTCATTAACAGAAAAATATAAATTCTAATCAGTATGGATTACGAAAATTTATTTTCAGTATTGAAACAAAATAAAAACGAACGGCAGGCGGCAAAAATGGCGGCTTACATGCAGGATAAATTCGCGTTTCTGGGTATTCCGAAGCCGCAATTGACGAAGCTGGAAAAACCTTTTTTGAAAGAATTGAAACCGCTTCCGGTGGATTGGGGTTTTATAAATACCTGTTGGGATGAAAATTATCGCGAAGCACAATATGTAGCGCTTGATTATCTGTGCGATAATGTGAAAAAATTGACCGGTAAGGATTTACCGAATTTGAAACGTCTGATAATCACAAAATCATGGTGGGACACGGTGGATGCCATTGACGTGATGGTTGGCAGTATTATTTTGAAAAACAGTGAGTTGGAAAATGAAATACTTGCGTGGAGCAAAGACGAAAATATCTGGCTGCGCCGAATCGCCATTGACCATCAACTTTTGCGGAAAGAACTGACAAATACGGAATTACTGGAAAAAATCATTGTCAATAATTTCGGAAGTACTGAATTTTTCATCAACAAGGCAATCGGCTGGAGTTTAAGAGATTATTCAAAAACCAATCCACTGTGGGTGAAGGATTTTATCGAAAAATATCACGACAAAATGTCGAATTTAAGCATCAGGGAAGGAAGTAAATATCTATAAATTTTAAAATAAAATGAACAATACATTTGAACAAAGGAAAAAGGCTGTAACAGAGGAATTTAAGTCCCTGATAAGCAGCGTAAATTCGCCGGTTGAAGAGGCGGGAAACGGCGTCATCACGCGCTACAAAAATCCGATCGTTACGGCAGCGCACATTCCGCTCGAATGGCGCTATGATTTTAACCCGGAAACGAATCCGTTTCTGGAGGAGCGAATCGGCGTGAATGCCGCTTTCAATGCGGGCGCCATGAAATGGAACGGAAAATATCTGCTTGCGGTGCGTGTGGAAGGCGCAGACCGGAAATCGTTTTTCGCCATCGCCGAAAGTCCCAACGGAATTGACCGGTTCCAATTCTGGGAAAAACCCTGCGTGATTCCGCAAATTGACGGCAAACCGGACACGAACGTGTACGATATGCGCTTCACCGCGCACGAAGACGGCTACATCTACGGCATTTTCTGCACCGAGCGCAAGGATCCCGACGCGCCGAAAGGCGACACGAGTTCAGCGGTGGCAAATGCGGGAATCGTGCGCACGAAAGATTTGGTAAACTGGGAACGCCTGCCCGACCTGGTTTCCAGCACGGGTCAGCAACGCAACGTGGTGCTGCACGCGGAGTTCATCGGTGGAAAATATGCGCTCTACACACGTCCTCAAGACGGATTTATTGACGTGGGTGGAGGCGGAGGAATCGGTTTCGGTTTCGTTGATGACATGGCGAATCCGGTGGTGCAGGACGAAACGGTTTTCTTTGAAAAGCGCTACCACACGGTTTACGAACTGAAAAACGGTCTCGGACCGGCGCCCATCAAAACGCCGGAAGGCTGGCTGCATCTCGCGCACGGCGTTCGTAACACGGCTGCCGGACTGCGTTACGTGCTGTATATGTTTATGACCGACCTGCACGATTTGACAAAAGTAATCGCCTCACCCGCAGGCTATTTCATGTCGCCTCAAGGCGGGGAGCGCGTCGGAGACGTTTCGAACGTTCTGTTTTCAAACGGCTGGATAGCCGACGACGACGGTAAAGTGTTCATTTACTACGCTTCGAGCGATACGCGAATGCACGTTGCCGTGTCAAGCATTGCCCAACTCGTTGATTATTGCCGCAATACGCCGGCGGATACTTATTATTCCTATGGCTCGGTACAGAATATTTTGGGGTTGATTGAGAGGAATAAGAGTTTGTGAGTAAGAAAAATTAGAATCCATGCAGAAGTTATTTTTTGAACCGATTTTACATATTCTTATTTTAGTTCCGTTTGCAATTTTATTTCTAAAAGAAAACTCAAAAATCAATTTTTGGAGAATTTTTATTTTTTCAATTTGCTATATTGTTTATCAGATTTTTCTTGTTCTGCCTAAAATCAATCCGGTATTTGATTTCATAAAAAGCGAATGGAATTGGGACGGAAAAATCTTTGGAATTGTATGGGCGATTACGGCATATTTTCTTTTCCGAAAATTTTTTAAAGAAAATGATTTTTTCACACTTGAACAAAATAAGAAAGGATTAAAAAATGCCTCATTGGGAGCGACTTCAATTGTTATTTTATCAACCGTTGTCTGGTTTATATTGGGCAAATCAAAACTTGATTACGAGACACTGGCTTTTCAAATTTCGCTCCCCGGAATAGATGAAGAAATGATTTTTAGAGGAATTTTACTCGGGCTTTTATTGAATATCTCAAAAGAGAAGATTCCGTTTATAGGAAATCCGAGTATTTTAGTAACCGCAGTTCTTTTTGGTTTTATGCACGCTTTAACCATGAACAATAATTATTCCGTAAATTTTGAGACGATTTATTTTTTGCAAACAGCATTTGCGGGGTATATCTGGGGCTGGATTACCTTAAAAAGTCGAAGTATTTTGCTGGCAATCTTATCACATAATTTCAGTAACTTCTTTGGAACATTTGCAACAATGATGAAATAAAAAATAACATATAACAAACGAAAAAACAGTTTAAATTTCAAAAAAATAATGCACCCATCCAACCGAAAAAAACATTGGGAAAATATCTATTCCACCAAGCAACCCAACGAAGTGAGTTGGACACAGGAAATTCCCCAAACGTCGCTCGATTTCATTCATGCGGCAAAACTTGACCGGCAAGCCCATATTATTGACATTGGCGGCGGCGACAGCAAGTTGGCGGATTTCCTGCTCGATGAAGGTTTTGAAAACATATCGGTGCTTGACGTCAGCGAAGAAGCGCTGGCAAGAGCCACAAAAAGACTTGGAGAAAAAGCCGCCCGTATTACATGGATTGTCAGCGATATAACAGATTTTGAGCCGATGCAGACGTATGATTTTTGGCATGACCGCGCAGCATTTCATTTTCTCACAACGGAACAGCAAATCGCGAAATATCTTTCAACGATGCGAAAAGCCGTTAAGGAAAACGGTACCGTAACAATCGGAACTTTCAGCAAAAGCGGTCCCAAACAATGCAGTGGACTTGCCGTTAAACAATATAGCGAAAAAACGCTGACCGGGGAATTGGAAAATGGTTTTGAGAAAATAAAATGTATTACCGAAGACCACACAACGCCTTTTGGCACAACGCAGAACTTTTTGTTTTGCAGTTTTAAAAGGAAAATACTTGCCATGCAAAACGATTAAAATTCAGCGTATGAAAAAAATACTTGCAATAAACGGAAGCGCAAGCAGCCGGTCTGCCAATCAAAAACTCATTGACAATTTCATCGAATCCACCAAAGATTTTTTCAGCGTAACGGTTTTCGACGGATTGAAAACGCTTCCCCATTTCGACCCCGAACTTTCCATAAACAACACGCCAACAGTGATTTTAGATTTCAGAAACAGCATTCAAACGGCGGACGGAATTGTAATCTGCACGCCCGAATATGTTTTCAGTATTCCCAGAGGATTGAAAAACGCCATTGAATGGTGCATTTCAACAACGATTTTTGAAAATAAACCGACAGGACTTATCACGGCTTCGGCAAGCGGACTGAAAGGACATGAAGAATTGCAATTGATCATGCAAACGGCAACGGCAAAATTCACATCCGAAACAACATTGCTGATTCAGGGAATAAAAGGGAAAATAAACAAAGAGGGACAGTTAACCGACGCCAAAACGAACGGGGATTGGAGTAAATTTATTTCTGCATTTAAAAATTTGATGACGGCAAACGATGATTATCAAAAATAGCGCTTTTTTTGTAAAATATTTTGCCTATCTTTGTCGCGTCAAACGATTAAAATTTTAGGATATAATTTTTTGTATTAATTACAGTTTTAGCAATAATCATAAAAAACATTCAGAAATGAGCACGGCATTGCAAATAGATTTAACTTTTGACCAGATATTGTCTGTCGTAAAACAACTTCCCAAACAGCAAAAATTGAAGTTGACAAAAGAGTTGGAAAAGGAGGTTATTGATGCCAAATTATCCCGGTTATTAAAGATATTCAAAACTAAAGAGCTTGATATAGAGACAATAACGGACGAGGTGGAAAATGTAAGACAGGAAATTTATGACAGACAAAAACATTAGAGTAATTTTTGATACGAATGTTTGGATTAGTTTTCTGATAGGCAAACGCTTGTCAAAAATTAAAGGATATATTTCCGATGGAAGAATTACGATTGTTACTACAGAACAACTATTAACTGAAATTAAAACAGTTACAAGCCGTGAGAAACTTCAAAAATATTTTCCCCCAAAAAGCGTAAAAGAGTTGATTGAACTTTTGGAAACCATTGCAGAAAAAGTAAAAATTAAGCCTACACACTCCATCAACCGAGATCCCAAAGACAATTTTCTGTTGGACTTGATTGATTTTTCCAAAGCAGATTATTTGGTAACCGGTGATAAAGATTTGTTGGAACACAATTCTTTCAAAAAGGCGCAAATCCTAACTCCGGCAGACTTTGCAAAACTATTAAAATAAGCAACATCATTTTCTATTTTTCGGAAAACCATTTTAGAAAACAAATAGAGATTATGACCATCGAAAACAGTGAAACACAGGACATTCCGGAAATTTTAAGGCTCTACGAAACCGCAAGAGAATTTCAAAAAGTGAAAGGCGCCGTTTTGTGGCCCGAATTTGAACAGAAACTCATTAAAGTAGAAATTGCTGAAAATAGACAATGAAAAATTCTGATTGACAACCAAATAGCCTGTGTTTGGGCAACAATTTTCAGCGACCTGCAAATCCGGAAAGACAGGGATGTGAAAAGTCATAAATCCGTGATGTCCGTATCCGAAAAACTGACGACGGCTTTTAGAGTTTTCAAGATATACGGATTGAAAGGCGTGTTTAAGATTTTTCAAAACGAGAAGAAATTTTTGGTGCTGTTTTGGAAGGGAAAATGGGATATACGCTATTCAAGGGTGTAAAAATGGTGACATTTGAATAAATCGTTAATTCATGGCTATCCTCAAAAAAACGTAGAGGCACAAATTTTGCACCTCTACCGCTGTATGAAAACAAATAATTACAATTAAATTTGTTGGAAAGCCTGATCCAAATCGGCAATCAAGTCGTCAATATGCTCGATACCAACAGATAAGCGAATTGTTCCCGGCTTGATGTCCTGTTCCAGCAACTCTTGCTTGCTGAGTTGCGAGTGCGTCGTCGTGGCGGGATGTATCACCAGCGATTTGGCGTCAGCCACATTGGCAAGCAGCGAGAAAATGTGCAGACCGTCAATGAATTTCTGCGCTTCCTGCACACCGCCCTTGATTTCAAAGGTGAAAATGGAACCGCCTCCTTTCGGGAAATATCTGTTGTACAGCGCATTATCGCTGCGTCCCGGCAAGGAAGGATGATTGACGCGATCCACTTTCGGATGATTTTTCAGATAATCCAGAATTTTCAGTGTGTTTTCGATGTGCCGTTCCACACGAAGCGACAGTGTTTCAAGCCCTTGCAACAGCAAAAAAGCATTGAACGGACTGATTGCCGCACCCGTGTCGCGAAGCAGTACGGCGCGGATACTGATGACGTATGCTGCCGGACCTGCCGCTTCCACAAAAACCGCTCCGTGATAGGCTTCCACAGGCTGGGTCAGTTGCGGAAATTTGCCCGAAGCCACCCAGTCGAACTTGCCGGAATCCACGATAACGCCACCGATTGACGTACCGTGTCCGCCGATAAACTTTGTAGCGGAATGAACGACAATGTCCGCGCCATACTCTATTGGTCTGATTAAGAACGGAGTACCGAACGTATTATCAATAATCAGGGGAATTTTATGCTTGTGGGCGATATTTGCAATAGCCTCTATATCAACGACATTTGAATTGGGATTGCCCAATGTCTCGATAAAAATCAATTTGGTATTTTCTTGAATGGCTTTCTCGAAATTCTGCGGGTCGTCGGAGTCAACAAACGTCGTGCTGATGCCGATTCTCGGCAGGGAATGCGCAAACAGGTTGTACGTGCCGCCGTAAAGCGTTTTTTCCGACACGATATGGTCGCCAGCCGCAGCAATATTCTGTACGGCATACGTGATCGCCGCCGCTCCGGAAGCCACAGCCAACGCCGCAACGCCGCCTTCGAGCGCCGCCACTCGCTGTTCAAAAACGTCCTGCGTGGGGTTTGTCAGGCGCGTGTAGATGTTACCCGCATCGCGCAGGGCAAAACGGTCTGCCGCGTGTTGCGCATTGTTGAAAACGTAGGAAGTAGTCTGATAGATAGGCACTGCGCGTGCTCCTGTTGCCGAATCCGGCTTTTCCTGACCGGCGTGCAACTGTAAAGTCTCGAAATGAAGTTTTTGTGTACTCATAATCTTTTGTATTTTATATGTTTGAATTATATTTCTGTTAAAAATCGCTGCAAAGGTACGACGCGAAAATCAATAATCAATACCACGAATTAGGTATAAAGTCCCCGATGAAGAAAAAAGTGAGGTGCTACGAAAAATATTTAGCCGGTAGAAATTATATTTATCAACCGTGAATGCTCCACGAAAAGAGGCATATTTTACATGCTAAATTCTAATATGGTTCGCAGCGGAACGTTTTTCGCCTGCGCAAGTCGGCGGGCGTCGTCGTATTCGACTGATACTCTTTTTGTTCCGTTGTATTCGTATTCTTTACCTTTTACATCGCCGTAGGGCGTGGAAACCGTCACTTCTTTTCGGGGCAGGACGGTGCGCTCGGCGGTGTATTTTCTGACGCCGATTGTGGAGGTTTCGGTAAATATAATATGCTCTATATCAGATATTTTATTCCTATCGCACAGTATGCTTAACATCGTGGCGGGACGGCATTTTTTCATATAAATAGGCGTAAAAAAGACGTCTTTGGCGCCTGCTTCAAGCAACCGTTCCATCACATGACCCAGGATTTCCGGCGTGGAATCGTCAATATTCGTTTCGATAACCGTAACTTTTTCATTTTCAGCAGAAACATTGATATTTCCCTGTACAACACGCAATAAATTGGGAATTTTGAATTTTTTGGAACCTGCTCCGTATCCGGTTTTTGTGATTTGCATTTCCGGCATGGCTCCGAACCGTTCTGCCAATTCGCAAATAATGGCGGCGCCGGTCGGAGTCATCATTTCGCTTTCGATGTCTAACTGTTTGAATCCCACGCCTTTTTCTGCCAATACTTCCAAAACGGCAGGCACGGGCACGGGAATCAAGCCGTGCTGACAATGCGCAAAACCGTAACCGTCGTGCAACACGGAAGCGAAGATTTTTTCGGGCGCCAGATAATCAATACAGATAGCCGTTCCGACAATGTCAATTATCGAATCTATGGCTCCAACTTCGTGAAAATGAACCTTTTCAGGGGTCGTATTATGCACTTTTGCTTCGGCGACAGCCAAACGCATAAATATTCTTATTGCCAGGTTTTTAGCGTTGTCGGAGATATTACTTTCATTGATAATATGCTCGATATCAGCCATATTACGATGGTGATGTTCATGCTCATGTTCAGTGTGGAGTGTGGAGTGTGAAGAGTGTAGTTCAAGTAGTTGAACGTCCACATGTTTTGCGGCAACGCCATGTTCTACTTTTTCGGATAAGGCAATGTCCCATCCGTCCAGGTGCAGTTTTTTCAGTTCGTTTACAAACCATTGAAAATCAATGCCCAAATCGAGCAATGCAGAGAGCGTCATATCACCGCTGATACCCGAAAAACAATCAAAATAAAGCGCGTTCATATTATTATAACTTATTGATACTGTTGGCAATATAAGCCGCGCCGAAGCCGTTGTCAATATTGACGACCGAAACGCCGTTGGCACAGGAATTAAGCATGGCTAACAAAGCCGCTACGCCGCCAAAACTGGCGCCGTAACCAACGCTGGTCGGCACGGCAATCACGGGTTTGTCCGTCAGTCCGCCGATGACGCTTGCCAAAGCGCCTTCCATGCCGGCAATAACGATAATCACAGTGGCTGAGGCGATTACGTCCAATTTGGCAAGCAAACGATGCAGTCCCGCCACGCCGACGTCGAAAAGTTTTTCCACCCTGTTTCCCAAAAATTCTGCCGTAACAGCCGCTTCGTCCGCAACCGGAATATCCGAAGTTCCCGCCGTGATTATCAATATTTTACCTTTTCCCTGTATCTCTATCGGGAAGCGTCGAATCACAATCGTCCGCGCCGACGGATTCCACTCGGCGTCGGGATACATTTTCCGCACGATATCAGCCATTTCCGCCGTGGCTCGAGTTGCCAGCACATTGGTTTTGCCTACTTCAAGCATATTTTTGACGATGCCTTCGACCTGTGCAACCGTCTTGCCCGCACAGTAAATCACTTCGGGACAGCCGTTTCGCAATTGGCGATGGTGGTCAATCAAGGCATATCCCAAATCATCGAACGGCATCGTTTTCAACTTTACCGAAGCCTCTGATACCGAGAGCGTTCCCGCCTTCACCTCTTCCAAAATCCCTGTAACATCCATTGTCAATTATCCACTGTCAATTAATTCATGCTTCCGCTCCTGAATCCTTCCAAATCCAGCGTTACGTATTTGAATCCCAAAGCCTTGATTTCTTCTATGATCTCTTTAGTATTCAATATTCTAACAAGATATTCAGGCGTTGCTTCGATGCGGGCGATTTCGTCGTGCCAGCGCACGCGACAGCCCTCCATTCCGCGCTTGCGAAGCGATTCTTCGGCGATTTCCACCGTCGAAAGCCGCTCTGCCGTAATGGAAGTGCCATAGGGGATACGCGATGACAGACAGGCGTTTGCGGGTTTGTCCCACGTAACGACGTCGAGTTGTTTACTGTACCGGCGAATGTCTTCTTTCGTGAAACCGCAGTCAATCAGCGGACTGACAACTCCCATTTCATGTCCCGCCTTGATGCCGGGGCGATGGTCTGACTGCACATCATCGGCGTTTTGACCGTCTGCAATATACATAATTCCATGTTTCTGAGCAGTTTCCTGTATCAGCGTGTAATTGTTCTTTTTGCAAAAATAGCAACGCATACGGTTATTTTCCGAAAACTCCTCCGATTCAAACGGATTTTCCTCGACGATTTCGTAGGGAACACCCAGTTTTTCAAGGATTTCGACCGCATTATCCTTGTCGCGCCGCGCCAAAACAGGAGAATCTACCATAACTGCCAACGCATTGTTTCCCAGAACCTTATATGCCACATGCACTAAAAACGACGAATCCACGCCACCCGAATAAGCGATGCACAACTTGCCATAGGATTTGATTTTATCCTCTAAAATTTCTAATTTATCCATCTAAAAAAAATTATAAAACGTGTTACTTTTCTTGAAAATCGTAGCAAAAGTATGGTAATTTTTCAAGAAAGCAAAATAAATCACGAAAATTAACGATAAATCGCTTATTTCTCCAACTCTTTTTTTCTTTTCAGCGCTTCAATATAGTAATAATCAGCATAATTGAGCGGTTTATCAACTTCGGCGTTACCGGGCAGGCTGCCGACCGAGTGCATCAAAATAAAATTGTCGTTGGCGCCCGATTCCGCTCTGTATGCAGGCGAGGAAAGGGTGTTCACGATGCTGTCGGCATGGTTGCGGTAACCGTCGGCATTCTCCACCGGCATGGTCGAAATTTCGTAGAGCGCGGAAGCCATAATCGCGGCTGAGGAAGCGTCGCGCGGCTCGTCGGGAATGTTGGGCGCATCCATATCCCAGTAAGGCACAAGGTCTTGCGGCATATTCGGGTGATTTTTCATAAAGTCGAAAGTTTTCAACGACTGCGCCAAATATTTACGGTCGCCTGTTTCGCGGAAAGCGACGGCAAAACCGTAAATCGCCCAAGCCTGTCCGCGACTCCAAGCCGACGAATCGGCGTAACCCTGCGCGGTGTATCTTCCTCTGATTTCACCTGTAATTGTATCGTAATCAAGGACATGAAAGGCGCTGCCGTTGGGACGGAACTGTTCTTTAAGCGTGCGGTCGGCATGTGAAACCGCAATTTTGTAGAACGACGAGTCGCCCGAAAGTCGCGTTGCTTCAAAAAGCAATTCAAGATTCATCATATTATCCACAATCACAGGACATTGCCAGCCGCGTTCCGCCATCCAGCCCGACACATTCCACGATTGCAAAATACCGGCATTTTTATGGAAGCGCGTACTTAACGATTTGGCTGCCTGAATGATAGCATTCCTGTAATACGGTTCTCCCGTCAGTCGTAAACCGTTGCCAAAACTGTTGCCCACCATAAAACCGACGTCGTGATGCCAAGTCAAATTTTTCGCTTCCTCGATGGAAAGCGTGTAACTCTTTGCTAAAGAAAGTATTGACGTATCTTCCGTCAGTTCGTACAAATACCATAGCGAGCCGGGGAAAAAACCGCTTCGCCAGTCGGAATAACCGCAATAGAACACTGAACTGTCGGGTCGCAGCGTAACGGGATTGCGGAATTGTCCGTTTTCGGTCGCCGCGGCGGCAGCGTTTTTGATTTGTTGATACGCCCATTCAATGCGCTCATTCAAAGGAGATTGATTACTATTTTGCTGCTGTTCTTTGCAGGCAAAAAACAGGATAACGGTTAAAAAAAGAATTGACTGTTTCATGGCTTATTTTTATAGGGATTTTACTCGAAAAAAGAATATACCGCGTTGATATTCCGGATGTCACGGTTGTAGGGAAGCGTCCAGACGACCTCGTTTTTTTCGTCAATTTCGATGAGGAGCGGATT
>JAITMT010000207.1 GCA_031277235.1 Tannerella sp. | reverse complement strand
GCTCCGGCAACAGCGACTGCCCCCGCAATGACGGTGGAGAAAGACCGTTTCGGCAATCTGATTCTCAAAGATAAAAATATTAATGTGCTGCAATACAATACTTTGGTAGCGCGTCTTCCGGGGTACATAGATCCGGCTTTCCGCCGCAACGGCTATGTTCATCCCGCCTGGTCGCCCGCCGGAAACGTGCTCACAAACGTGAATCCTGTAGACCACATGCACCATTACGGCATCTGGAATCCCTGGACATCAGTTGAATACGACGGCAAACACTATGACCTGTGGAATATCGGCGACAAGACCGGCACGGTGCGTTTCGATTCGCTTTACAGTCAGACTTCGGGCGATCTGTATGCCGATATTTTGGTGCGCCACCGTCACGTGATTTTCCAGCCGATGCTGGAGCAGCAAGTCAAAACCGTCCGGGCAGATATGACGATAACGCCGAAGGTAGAAAAAATCATTATGGACGAAATGCAGGAATTGCGGGCGTGGAATGCCGGTGAGGGCGTTTTCGTGTGGGATTTCAATTTCAACCTCCATCCTTCTGCCGAATTGCCGGTGATTCTCAAGGAATACCGTTACGCCGGCTTCGGATGGCGCGCCACGCCCGACTGGACCAAGGAGAACTGCGAGATGATGACGTCCGAAGGCAAGTCGCGCCCTGAAATAGACGGCACCAACGCGCGCTGGGTGTATGTTACAGGCATAAGTCCGAAAGGCAAATCAGGCATCCTGTTTATGGCATCGCCTCAGAATCACAACTTTCCCGAGCCGCTGCGTATCTGGGACGAGACACAGAATAGCGGTCGTGGCGACGCATTTATCAACTTCGCACCGACCAAAAACGAGGACTGGATCCTCCAACCCGGCAACGGCTACATGTTTCGCTACCGCCTCTTCGTGTTCGACGGCGATATGACGCCTGCCCGCGCCGAGGAAATATGGAAAGATTATGCCAATCCGGTGAAAGTGAGCGTTACGAAATAGATTTTCATTGTACATCTTGGCGTTCCAGAAAATTTCACATTTGGATAAAGAGTCTCGTCTTATTCATATTTTTTAGAAAAAATTGCAATTATTTTCCCGCTTTTTCACTATCTTTGCAGTTTGAAACAATAAAAAAATAAGACGCTGTTATGAAAAACATCTTGATCATTGGCTCTACGGGTCAGATTGGCTCGGAATTGACGATGGAACTGCGAAAACGCTATCCGCAAGGAACGGTCGTTGCCGGTTACATCACAGGCGCTGAACCGAAAGGCGAATTAGCCGAATCGGGTCCCTCTACTTTGGCTGATATTACTGACAGTCAGCAAATTGCAGATATTGTTGCACGGTATCATATTGATACGATATACAACCTGGCGGCGCTGCTGTCGCGGGTTGCCGAAGAAAAGCCGCAACTGGCTTGGAAAATCGGTATGGACGGACTTTTCAACGTGCTTGAAGTGGCGCGCGAAAAGCAGTGCGCCGTTTTTACGCCCAGTTCGATAGGCGTTTTCGGTCCCGACGCACCGAAAGACAAAACGCCGCAAGACACGCGACGCAACCCGCAGACAATGTACGGTTTAACGAAAGCGAGCGGCGAACTGCTGAGCGATTACTATTTCAAACGCTTCGGCGTGGATACGCGCTCGGTGCGTTTTCCGGGACTGATTTCCTACATGACGCCTCCCGGAGGCGGTACGACGGATTATGCCGTAAATATCTTTTATTCAGCCGTTAAGGGCGAAAAATTTATTTGTCCGATTGCTGCGGGCACGTTTATGGATATGATGTATATGCCTGACGGACTGCACGCTGCGATTCAACTGATGGAAGCCGACCCTGCCGGACTGAAACATCGCAACGGATTTAATGTTACGGCGATGAGTTTCGACCCGGAAATTCTGCACGCACAAATCAGAAAATATCTTCCTGACTTTCAAATGGAATATGCGGTAAATCCTGTTGTTCAGAACATTGCGGAATCGTGGCCCGACTCGCTTGACGATACCTGCGCCCGCGAGGAATGGGGATGGGAGCCGCAATATGACTTGGATGCGATGACTAAGGATATGATTGAGAAACTGAGAGTTAGAGTGTAGTTATTAGAGTTTAGAGTGTAGTTGAAAGTATGAATAGAGTTCGAGGTTCAAAGTTTAAGGTTCGAGGTTCAGAGCCTCCCCTAACCCCTCCGAAGGAGGGGAACTCTCCCCTCTTTTCCTATTCCCCTCCCTTGTGGGGAGGGGTTAGGGGAGAGGTTGAGAGGGAACAGGGCTGAGGTGTAATTTTCAAATCTTCAAATCTTCAAATCTTCAAATCAAAACATGGCAGAGCAGTTACTGGATTATGAGCGCAACATATTTTACGCCATCAATGGCTATCATACGCGATGGTTGGATGGCGTAATGTCCGCTTTTACAACGGCTTGGATATGGTTTCCGATGCTGCTTGTACCGTTGCTCTATCTTTTCCGGAGAAAACGCTACGAATGGCTCTCGATGCTGGTTTGCACCGGTTTGACGGTTGCAGGCAGCGCAGTTATAACCGATCTGATATTCAAGCCTTTATTCAAGCGTTTTCGCCCGACAAGCCATCCCGATTTCATGGAAAATGTTACAAAAGTCCATGATTTCATGGCAAACGGGGCATACGGATTCATTTCGGGACATTCGACCAATTCGTTTGCCTTTGCGATGCTTACTACGCTGATTATCAAGCGATGGTGGTACACGTTGCTGATTTTCATGTGGGCTACGCTGATGGCATATTCCCGCATTTATATGGGTGTACATTTCATCACGGATGTCATCCCCGGCATGATATTCGGAATGTTGATGGGTTGGGGATTATATCTGGTTTTCAAGTGGTTGAAGAGAAAATATACGCCCGCAATCTAAAAAAAGACAATCAATGTTCGGTATAACAATGATGTAAATTCAGTATAAAAATCCAAACAGCCAAAGTGGAATTTCGTTGCGAAAACCGGTTGTTAAACCGTCAAGAGCAAGATAAGCATTGCTTAAATCCTTGATTTGCCGGGAATTTTTATTTTTACCCCCGATTTCAAAAAAATACTTGTTGTCAATACAGAAATCAGTTTGATCATTGTATGTAACTTGATGATTATGTTGTAGTTGGTTAAAGAAAAAAGTTTCCCTTAAATTGCCGGTTTCGGGATTTTCTGCCGAAAGAGCATAACTGTAATTGGTATTTTGCAAGTATATTTTTTCGGGTTTGACCATCTGCCTCATGCCGGTCGCTTTTTGTTTAAGCAATAAAACAGTGTGCGCTTTTTCAAGCAGTTGCAGGTAATTCATTAAACTTTGGCGAGTTACATCAACCATTTGACTTAGTTGAGAGATGTTTGGCGTAAACGGCACCATCTCCGAAAGTATGTAAAACAACTTTTTTATTCGGTTAACTGAATAAAAATCAATGCTTTCCACATTAGGCAAATCGGATTCCATGATGGTATTGAAAGTTTGCAGCACACGCTCTCCATAACCGTTTATATCTTCCTTGTAATAAGGATAATAGCCGAATTGGAGATATTTTTGAAAAGCCGGTAAAGGCGTTATTTCCTGCATCAGTTTTTGCGAAATGGAAATGTGATTTTCCAAAATTTCTTCCAGCGAAAACGGTTGTTGCGACTTTTCGAGCAAACCTTCAAAAATCAAAAACTCGCGGAAGGACATTCCAAACAACTGAAAATGCCTCACACGGCGACTCAAATCGGCGTTTGCCTTGAAAATCTGCAACATGGACGAGCCGGTAAAAACAATTTTCAGCGTCGGAAAATCGTCGTAAATATTTTTGATTTCCTGTGCCCAGGCAGGATATTTGTGTACTTCATCCATGTAAAGTTCCTTGCCGCCAAGCGAATAAAAATCATCGGCAAGCGAATATAAATTGTTGGTACTAAAATAGATATTGTCCAAACTCACATACAGAACATTTTGTGGACTGTTGCCGTACTGTTCTTTGATATGCTGTAGCAACATCGTGGTTTTGCCCGTTCCGCGTGCGCCTGTAATGGCTGTCAACCGGTTATTCCAATCAATTTGACTCTTCAGATAACGTTCAAAACGCATATCCGTTTCTTCCAATTTGCGATAAAACGCCGAAAACAACTGTTTCATATCTTTGAAATTTTTCGCAAAGATACAAAATGTATTTTACAAAATACAAAATTCAACATATTTTGTATTTTAGAGAATACAAAATCTACAATTTACCGCCATGGAATAAAAAAACAAAGCCGCTGCAAAACACAGCGGCTTCGTTTTTGAATCAGCCATCATTTTTTCTTCGTAAAGAAACTGTAAATGTACAAAACAATGATAGCACCTACTACGGAGGCTAAAAATCCCCTCCACGTCCAACCGGCAGCCCACGCGGGACCTAAAACTAACTGGAATAAATAACCACCCAAGATCGCACCGACAATACCGATGATAATGGTTAAAATCCAGCCTACAGCATCTTTGCCCGGCTTCAAAATTTTCGCTACGATTCCGGCTACAAGTCCGAAAACAATCCAAGATAACCAGCCCATAATTTTAAAGTTTTAAGTTATTTAACAAGAGGCAAAGATAAGTATTATTTTTCAACATTCAACAAATTTTCAAAAAAAATCTCAAAAAAATTTCTATCTTTGCATTCCAAAAAAACAGATATGAAGAAATTCTTAATTTATATTGCGTTGATTTTGCTGACATTATCCTGTACGGACATCGGAAACTCGCCGTTGAAAGGCAAGTGGCAGTTGAAGACCATTGAAAAAGAAGGTATTACGACTAATGTGGATACGGTTTGGTACAATTTTCAATCGGAATCCATTTTTTCGATTCAAATATACAATCCCCGCGCCGATTCCTACTACGTGATTTATGGCTTCAGAGAGGAAATCGACCAGACGCTGAGCATCGAAATACATTACGATATTACGCTGGGATACATTGACTGGACGGACAGATTCAGGGATTTCACCATCGAAAAATGTACGGGAAAAGAATTGATACTCAGGGGTGAAGAAGGGAATCGTTATGATTTTATCAGATTTTAAGGAGAGATATTTTTGTGGAAGACATTATCAATCAGTTAAATAGCAGTCAAAAGGAAGCCGTTCTGTACAACGACGGTCCTTCAATGGTCGTGGCAGGCGCGGGGTCGGGCAAGACGCGCGTCCTGACGTACAAAATTGCCTATCTCTTAAAATCAGGTTATCAGCCACATACGATTCTGGCGTTGACGTTTACCAACAAAGCCGCCCGCGAAATGAAAGAGAGAATCGCCTCCATTACAGACAATTACCAGACTCGTTATTTGTGGATGGGAACGTTTCATTCCATTTTTTACCGCATACTTCGCCGCGAAGCGCAACACATCGGTTTTCCGCCGGATTTCACCATTTATGACTCGGCAGACTCTAAAAACCTGATTAAAAGCATCATCAAGGAAATGGCTCTGGATGACAAAATTTACAAGCCTTCGATGGTGCAGAACCGGATTTCAAATGCTAAAAATTCACTGATTACCAGCAATGTATATGCAAATACAAAAGATTTGCTCGAATATGACGTGCGATGCAAAACGCCGCTCATCAAGGAAATTTATGCACGCTACCAGCATCGCTGCCGCACGGCGGGCATCATGGATTTCGACGATTTGTTGCTCTATACCAACATTTTATTTCGCGACCGACCCGAAGTCCTTGAAAAATATCAGAATCAATTCAAGTTTGTCCTGGTGGATGAATATCAGGATACCAATTTCTCTCAGCACCTTATTATCAGACAGTTGAGCGAGAAACATCGCCATATTTGCGTGGTCGGAGACGATGCGCAGAGTATCTATTCATTCCGGGGGGCGAACATAGATAATATGCTGAGGTTCAGGGATAACTTTCCCGAATGCAAGATTTTTAAACTCGAACGGAATTATCGCTCCACACAAAATATTGTAGATGCGGCTAACAGCCTGATAAAGAAGAATAAAGAACAGATTTTCAAGAATGTATATTCCGAAAAGGAACGGGGTAGCAAAATCACGATACTGTCGGCGTATTCCGATTATGAAGAAGGCTACATTGCTACCTCTAAAATACTGGAAATAAAACAGAAACAAGATTTTTCCTATTCCGATTTCGCGATTTTATACCGCACCAACGCCCAATCGCGCGTATTGGAAGACGCCATGCGTAAACGCCTGATACCGTACAGAATATATGGTTCCTATTCGTTTTATCAACACAAGGAAATTAAGGATATCGTTGCCTATCTGCGCGTTATCATCAATCCTCACGACGAGGAAGCGTTGAAAAGAATTATCAATTATCCTGCGCGAGGCATCGGCGACACTACTGTTGAAAAACTGCAATCTGCTGCCAATAAGGAGAATAAAAGTCTTTGGGAGGTGATTTCGGGAGCGACCAACCTTGGCGAACTGTTGCAGAAAAGCGCCTTTGCAAAAATAAACGCCTTTCGACAGATGATTGAGGATTTTCAATCTAAAAATCAGGAACTTGCGGCGCCTGAACTGCTGGAATACGTGATACGGAACAGCGGGATTGCCGCGACACTGTTCATGGACACTACGATTGAGGGCATTAGCCGTCAGCAAAATGTCAAGGAACTGATGAATGCGATGACCGAATTTGTAACGATTCGGACAGAGGAAGGCTCTGACAATCATTCGTTAAATGACTTTTTGATGGAAATTTCGCTGATGACCGACCAGGATCGGGATCAGGAGGGGGACAGCAAAAAGGACGTGGTTACGCTGATGACTGTTCATGCAGCGAAAGGACTTGAATTTGAGAATGTTATCATTGTCGGAATGGAGAACGACCTGTTTCCGTCGAGCATGTCGGAGGGCAATATGCGCGCCATCGAAGAAGAACGGCGGCTTTTCTATGTCGCCCTGACGCGCGCCAAGCAAAATTGCATCATCACTTTTGCCAAAACCCGTTTTCGCAACGGAAAAAGCAATATGGCATCTCCGAGTTATTTTTTGAAAGACATTGACGAAGACTTTGTAAATTTTCCGGACGACACGGAACTCCCAAGACAAGAGCGACTTAGCCATTCTGACAATACCCGGCAAAGAGAAAATCGCGATAGCCTGTTCTCCCGGGAAACGCCGCGATATGAGACGAATAAATCTTCTGGATATCAGACTGTTCCGCAATTCAAACGGATGGAAAGAACGGAAACCGCGCAACAGCGGGACAGAATCGGTGATCTTTTTGTCGGAGCAAATATCCTGCATGACCGGTTTGGAGAGGGAAAAGTGATAGCGCTCGAAGGCGATGGTGGCGACGCCAAAGCCACGATAGCGTTTCAAAATGCGGGCAACAAGAGCATCTTGTTGAAATTCGCCAAACTTAAAGTATTAAAAAATGGATAAATTACTGAATATAAGAGATATACCTTCTCCCTGTTATGTTATTGAGGAAGATTTGTTGCGAAAAAATTTGCAATTGATAAAATCCGTCAGTGAACGGGCTGGCGTAGAGATAATCCTGGCTTTCAAGGCTTTCGCCTTATGGAAAACGTTTCCGATTTTTCGGGAGTTCGGATTCAAATCAACGGCAAGTTCGGTGAACGAAGCGCAACTGGCGCTCGAAGAAATGGGCAGCCTTGCGCACTCCTACTCGCCTGCCTACACGGAAGAAAATTTTCCGGTTTTCATGGAATACAGCAGCCATATCACGTTTAATTCACTGTCGCAGTTTGAGCGTTTTTATCCGCGTACTTTGCAGTATTCCAGGCATATATCGTGCGGTTTGCGCATCAATCCCGAAGTGTCGGTTGTTGAGACCGATCTGTACAATCCGGCAGCGCCCGGTTCGCGTCTGGGGATTGCAGCCGACCTGATACCCGAAAAGCTGCCGCAAGGAGTTGAAGGTCTGCATTTTCATGTGCTTTGCGAAAACAGTTCCTACGATTTGGAAAAAGTCCTGACCGCCGTTGAAAAAAAATTCGGCAACTATTTTTCGCAAATCCAATGGCTTAATATGGGCGGCGGTCATTTGATGACCCGCAAAGATTATGATATTGAGCATCTTGTATCATTATTGACTTCGTTTCAAAAGAAATATCCACATTTGAAAATCATTCTCGAACCCGGATCTGCATTTATCTGGCAAACAGGAACATTGGTTGCTTCTGTGGTGGATATTGTTGAAAATCAAGGTATAAAAACGGCGATGCTGGATGTTTCATTTTCCTGCCACATGCCGGATTGTCTGGAAATGCCCTATCAGCCCGAAATCAGGGGAGCAATAACCTCTCCTCCTACCCCTCTCCAGCCTCCCCCAACCCCTCCGAAGGAGGGGAGAAAGAAGAGTAGTGAAGAGAATTGTCAATTGTCAATTGTCAATTGTCAATTCAAATATCGGATGGGTGGAAACAGTTGTTTATCAGGAGATTATGTTGGAGATTGGATATTTGAAAAACCGTTGCAAATCGGAGACCGCATCATTTTTGAGGATATGATTCATTATACGACCGTGAAAACCACGATGTTCAACGGCGTACCGCACCCGTCCATTGCGATGCTCCACAGCGACGGGACGCTCGAAATCCTGCGAAAATACGGTTACGAGGACTATAAATCGCGGATGGATTGAAAAATCAGGGAGGGATTTTTTAATTTGAGGATTTGAGGATTTGAGGATTTGAGGATTTGAGGATTTGAGGATTTGAGGATTTGAGGATTTGAAAATTATTGCGTTTTCTATTCTGTTCCCCAACAGTAAGACCAAAAATACATTGATTCCCGCTTGTTTACATATCCTCTAATGAAAGCCCTGTAATTGCAACCGTCATTACAGTAATGGGGATTACAAACTTGTAAAAATAGTATTATAATATTGAATATCAAATAATTATATTAGAATATTTTTCACAG
>JAITMT010000129.1 GCA_031277235.1 Tannerella sp. | reverse complement strand
GAGAATTTGCACAATCTGCATTATGGACTAATTCACAAAGGTGCACCAACTCAAATAGATACAGATAAATTCCAATTGCCAAATATTTGCGAGGAATTTATTCCAAAAACATTTACTTTGTGTCAAGATGGAGATGTGGCTTTTGCCGATGCTTCGGAAGATACAAATGATACAGCAAAAGCGGTTGAGTTTTTTAATGCAAATAACATCAGCAATCAGGCTGTTGAAGAACTAAATAGATATATGAATGAGGGGAAATATCCGGGGTTGGGAGTAATTAAGAAACTCTACCGCTTTACGGGCTGCTTCGGCAAATTTTCCTTGAACATTAGACCGATCAACATTTGTGTCTGAAACAAAGTGTCTTACCCAAACTGACTCTGTATTTTTTTCATACGTCCAATGAATAGCAACGGCAACAGGTCCCATTCCGCTTTCTACGAATTCACTTGGAAGAACGGTATAGTCCGAAATGCCATCATATCCGTCATCACTGAAGAAATTGTATTCTTCGGTGAACATTTCTTCAGGAATAGAAAGAAAATCGCTGTTCTTTCGTTGCGGAATAAAATTATCGTCAAGACGGATTACAGATTTGCTGTTTCTTTGGGCAAGCCGTTTTATCCGAGTGCTACTGGCAGTGGATACAATATGTGTAACATTATCCATTTGAATCATTTGTGCCAAAGTTAAGGCAGAAGTATCAAGATTGTCTTTACATATCAGAAAGACGTGCTGGTAGTTTTGGTTGTTTATCTGTGTGATGATTTGTTGATGATTGTTGTTATTCACAATAAAAGCAGGACTCCAAACTGTTCTGTCTGGCAACACATCGGCAAGCCCTGTTTCGATTATTTGCATTTGACCTATAATGTCGCCTACTTGCGGATTAAGTATCACAACAAATTTTAGTCCCTTTTTTTTCATCGCAGAAACAGCCAAAACCATACTATTGAATGCTGCTTTAACAGGTTCAATAATTGGGATTACTTTGTAATTGTCATACAAATCGGCAAACTCGCGCAGAGCGATTAATTCAAATTGTTTCCCTCGCAGATATGGATAATACATACTCAAATATTTATTGGTTTATTTAATCGTTTACTGAAAATATCATATTTGGCTTCATTGATATTTATATTTAAACAAAAATGCCTTAACTCTTTCTGATAATTTTTAAGAAAGGCATTATTTGACTTTCTTTTTCGCATTTCGGATAAAAAAAGTTTGTGCAAGTTTTTTGACGGAATTTGGCTCATCATAGCCTTGCATGATTCAAACATTTCAAAACTATTGACCTCCGGCAAAAATCCATAAAAAGTCTGCACAATATTTTTATATTCATTGGTTCGGATACTGCGTATCAAAATGTTAACATCCATTTTTTCGTTCTCTAAAGCCGGTCTAACTTTTTTAAGATTTAACTTTCCATTGTTTTCTGTTAATACAATTATCCCTACGGACTCATGAACTGTTTCATATTTTTTTACCAATGATTCGTGAGTAACAATATACGATTCCTGAAAAATTTTTGAATAATCTAATAACTGTCCATCAAGTCGTTTGTTTGAATCCAACTCTGTTTTTATTTCATACGCTTTGCTGGTTCCGTTGAATAAAACCATATCGGCAACTGAATTTCCAACCTTAAACTCATTTACAATGAGACTGTTTATTGTTTCATACTCTTTTATGAGTAAATCTAAAAGAGTATTTTTATAAATATATTCACATCTATAATTTTTACGAAGTTCTGCATATACAAATTTCAGATAATCAAGATAAGAAACAAATTTCTTTCCGATAAGGTGACTGTCAAACCGACTGATTTTTATATTCAGCACTGAACAGTCATCGCTTTCCACGATAGGATTTAGCGACATTCGAGAAAAAATAGAAGAATAACTTCGTAATTTTTGTTCTTGATTATATGGAAATTGCGTGCGATACATAAACCAAATTACTTTGCTAATATTGACAACGTTAAAATCAAATTCTTATTGTTTTTTATTGTTACTATCCTATGAAAAATCAGGGTCAATTACCCTCACTTCCTCCTCCGTCAATTCATACAACCCATAAACCATCATATCAATTTCTTTATCTGCTGCCGAAATTTGGGTGCAAAGCGAGTTACATTCCGTTTTATATTCGTTGAAATACTCATCCCATTCGTCTTGCTGTTTGAGTGTGAGGGAGATTTTTTGTTTTTTCAATTCAGCGAGGAATTGTGCAAAATCCAATTCATCAAAAGTTTCTATTTTGCCTGTGATTTTTATTCCTGCAAAATTATCAGACAAACGCTTCAGAAAGCGTTGGCGTTTGGTTTGCAATTCGGAATTGAGTGAAAGCATTTGGTCGGCAAGAGCGATAAAGGGCTGTTGTTCAGAAATTGAAATTTCTTTGATTGGAATATTTTTTATTGTTCCTACGTTTAGAGAGATATTAGAACTCTTGGACTTCAGCCAAATATCAATGAATGAAGAATTTAATATTGTTAGAATAAACTTTAACAAGAATTTTTCATTTGGTTTGATAATGACAGCCGAACTGTGAACAAAAAATTGATTTGTATCCAAAGTTGCTATTACCCGTTTGGCAATTCTTTGCAATACGATTTTTTCAGGAATTTCAAAATCACTTTCTTTTTTAGGACTACATTGCCCGACAGCAAGTTTTAAAGAACTTTTTGGCTTATTATTGCCATCAAATACCATTTGCTCTCTATTGTACCAAATATATTCTCCTGTATAATTTATGCAATATCGCCCAATATTTGCACCTCTGATTGCTTTTTTGTCTAAATCAGTTTCTTTTTCAAATCTGCAATATTTTTTATCATCACCCGTAACAATTCCTACAATGATTTCACAGAAATTTCCTAAAAGCAAAACATTTTCAAGTTTTTGCACTTCATTTGGAGTAATATTTAATTCTTTTATTGAGAGAATATCTGATTTACTTTCAGTTTTAATTATACTATTTTTGATAACATCTTTGAATATCAAATCAGATTGATTTGTATGTTTTTCAAAAATAATAATAGTTGTTTCTACTGTTGCATCAGCAAAAACTCTTTGAGGTAAAATGCCTATTTCACTTAAATTACAATCAGTTAAGAGTAATTTTCGCAAATTATAAAATGAATAAATACTATACCAAGTTTTTGGAATTATATATCCTAAAACTCCATTTTGTTTTAAGATACGACTTCCTAATTCTACAAAGAAAGCATATAAATCTGTTTTTTGTTGTGCAACTTTATACTCTTTCCACAAATATACTTTTTCTTTATCTTCAATTCGATGTGGTCTTACATACGGCGGATTTCCAATCACCACATCAAAGCCGCCATTTTCAAATACCTGTGGGAATTCTTTATGCCAATCGAATGCTTTTTCGCCTGCGACTTCGGGGTCGGAAATGAGTGAATTGCCGCATTTGATATTGTTGTTCAGAGAGTTGAGTTTCCGGTTCGGTTTCGCGGTTCGCAACCACAAGGAAAGTCGGGCAATTTCAACGCTTTCGTCGTTAATATCAACGCCGTAGAGGTTGTTTTCCAGAATGGCGTTTTCGATATTGGGGAAGACTATGCTGCTGTCCATCAGTTTGGCCGTCATCTCGTCAATCAGTCTGTGCTCGGCCATCAGAAAGACAAGCGCGGCGTTGAGGAATGCGCCACTACCGCAGGCAGGGTCGCAAATAGTGAGCGAGAGGAGCCATGAACGGTAAGTTTCAAGTTTGTCATTCAGCGTTTTGCGAATGGCGACACGGCGTTTTTTGTCGGAAAAATATTCGGTTTCGACAATTTCGAGTTCTGCCTTTTTGTCTGCACAGAGTTTGCCGATTGTGTTTTCCACAATATAAGCCGTGATGTAACGAGGGGTGTAGAAAACGCCGTCCTTTTTGCGTTTCGAGACTTTCTCTTTCTCCGGCAAGGGGTTGGAACCCCTTGTTAATTCGGCAGAAATTTCTTCAATCTCGGTCAGCGAATTTTCAAAAATATGTCCGAGGATATTAACATCTACATCGCTTGAAAAATCGTAACTGCTCACTTTTTTCAGGTGGTCAAGCAAAATTCCATCGGAAATCACAAGACTGTCAAGCACTTCGTCGGGTGCAAACAGACCGCCGTTGTAGGCAAAAATATCGTGTTTCACACCTTTGCGACCCGTGTTCATATATCCGAAATACATTTTAAGCCGGTCGTAAAGTGGCGTGTAGGCGTCAAGTTCCTTGAGTTGTTCCCATTGCTTGACGATTTCCATGATGGAATTTGGGGGCAACAGTCCGCTGTCTTCGGCAAAGAGAATAAAAAGCAGACGGTCAAGCAGTTTTTGCGTTTTTTTGAATAAAAGTAAGTGGTTTAATCCGCGTGTTTCATCGGTATTGTTCGTGCAAATATCATCAAACAAGGCACTTTTGAAAGCGGAATAGTCTTTGTATAGTTGGCGGGTAATCTGTTCTTCTTTGCTAACCGATTCTGCCTTAAGGTGTTTTGCCAAGTTTGCGGCGATATTTTCGTATGCCAGGCAAAGCCACAGAACAGCAAATTTTTCTTCCGAAAGCGTGAAAAGATTAAATTCTTCATAATCAATGGCATTATCGATATAAAAACGCAGTTTTTCAAAGTTGGAAGTAACAACGTAAATCGCTTTCCGGTTGTTGTTTTTGTAGCCGAAAGCCTGTGTCTCAACGTTTTTAAGGTCGGTTGTTTTTGTATCTTTCAGTTCGATTACGCCTACAACTTCGGCGCCCACCAACATTGAGCCGTCGGCTTTTTTTGAGTCGGTCTCGTTTTTTTGCTCGGTAATAAGCGTGTAATCCGGTGTCGGATTGAGCGTGTAACCCAATATTTTCACAAACAATTCACGCAAAAATCCTTCCTGAAACTGCTCTTCTTTTGAGTTCCGGATATTTTCCTGAATGGCA
>JAITMT010000106.1 GCA_031277235.1 Tannerella sp. | reverse complement strand
TTGAAAATCTGTCTGTTTCATTGCTATTTGCTTGATTTCATCGCTTTTATTTTTTTTACTTTCCCATCGGCGACAAACAGTTCATATTCTTCCGTTTCCATGCCATAGATGGCAATTTTGCCTTCGCTGTCGGAATGGACGCCGAAGCCGTAGGTTTTTGTCAGCGGCGACGTACGGAAACAGGGTTGCCCCTTGGAGAAAAACTGTTCTCGTGCCGCTTTATATTCGTCCCCGCTCAAATCGTTGCGGTCGGCAAACACCTGAAACAAAACGTCATCGGACGTGTATTTGTACGGATTTCCGGCAATCATATCGTACTGCATTTCGGCAACCGTCTTTTTGTCGCCTTTCGACGGCGGTTTTGTCCCGCAGACGGCTTTTGTATCTTCCGCCACTTCAATGAACGTGTCGAAATAGTTGGTTGAATGTAATTTCATCTTTTTTTTGAGTGCAAATATAGTTGTTTTTTTTATTACCTAAAGTTGCATTTGTTAGTTGAATTTACAGATAACCCTGCGTTATATACATCTTATCAACCGCATACCATTTCATTAAACGCATCAATATCAATGACGTTGATTGGCGGAAATTTTATTCTGTTCAAGATTTTGAAATGCCTGTCATTGGTAACGATGTAATCGGCGCCTGCATTCAAGGCGCAATCCACGAACTTATTGTCGTCGGGGTCGGCTGCGATTAAATTCCATTTGTAATGCGGGCTGACTTGCCGTGTATGTGGTGAATTTATGATAAAGTTCAAAAGATTGTAAGTAAGCGTGGCAGGATAAAACCGCATCAACAACTCCTCATATTCCGTTAAAATTTCATGGGAATAACACAAGATGTAAATACCCTTTTGTAAAGCACGTATGATACAGTGATACTCCGATTTCGTAAGAACGGAGCGAAGTAAGCAGTTTGTATCAAGTACAATTTTCATTTGTATGTGGTTCGATAATGCGAATTATGAAACATTTCTTGCAGTCTCCTGTCAGTCATATTATTCTCGTCCCACCATTTGTCTGCCTCCTCTTCCATCTTTTTGAAATAAAAATCGCTGACTACCTGCTGCAATTCCTGCATCATTTCATCAGTCTTGACAAATTGAAGCGTCTGCAAAAAATGAATTTGTGCAGGATTCAACGGTTGTTGAGCCAATGTCGGTTGCATAATCTTTATGTTGTTAATTGTTTGAGATTGCAAAATTACGTAATTATTTCCTTTTTGCCAAATAGGATTGCCAAATATTGAACTTCCCGTTTTGTCAATCTACTGGCGATTAGTATGCAATTTTTTGTTCGTTCAGCTCTACAAAAAGTTGACTTTTGCTCCCGATGCTTCAAACACTTTGAGTATTGTCGTAAATCCTGCAGGTGAAGGCTGCCGGTAAAACGCTTGAGTGCTTCATCCTGTTGAACCGGTGAATATTTTTCACCAGTTCTTTTTTTCCCGAACTTTGAAGGGTGAAAACGTATCCTTCGGGAAATTTTCCCGGGTTATTTTTAACCGCCCTGTTTATTTTGTTTTAAATGCTTTATTTGCAGGGCAATCAGTTTTGTGTTGTCCATTGAAGTTGTAATAGTTAAGTTCGCATGCCCGGACGGCGCCGTGCTTGTCCTTCTTGCGTACAAGATTTCCTTCTCGGTCGTATCTGTATTCCCAGTTGGCGGTTTTTTCAAGCCGCCCGCCCTGCGAATACTTCCTGTCCAGCCGGTCTAACGACTCGAACAGGTTGCCCGATTTGTCGGGATTGCGGTGCTCCGTTTTGCCGTCTTCAAAGACGGTTTTCGACAGGTTGCCCCAAGTGTCGTACGCGAAGTGTTTCGTCCTGCCGTCCGTGGTGATGACGAGAAGTTTGTCGTTGATGCCCGCACCGTTTTGTTTGATTTTACTACGTTATTTGCAAGTCGCATATTTCATGCAGAACAAATATATATAACTGAATGAACCGCATGCCAATACAGATTTTCGGCAGAAAATCCTACCGTGTATTTTCTTGACAGTATTTGTCTGCTTCATCAATAATTTCGTCTATACCCATGCCGGCAAATAAATTGTCTTTTCTCCATTCGGTATAATCGAACGGTTCTCTCAGGATCAATGCCACAAACCGTTCGGCATCTACTATTCCCAATTCGTTACTGAGGCATTGCAAGCCCCTGTCCAATAATACAGCGCTGTTTGTCATATTGTAATCTTTTTTTCATAAACCCAACTTTGTATATGGAGTTTTGCCTGTGTTTCGAGGTAAATTTTCAGTTGTGACTGATCGTCGTAAGGACGGTTTAAACAGCAATTATCCAAGTATATACGATATTTTATTCCTGACAAAAATAAGTAAAAATAACGGGTACAAAGGTAATCAATATTCCATTAATGTCAAAAGGAATTGTCTGTTTTCATCTTCTTTTCATCATTTCAAAGAACTTTTCCAAATATTCGCACCGTTTTGTTTGATTTTATTGCGTAATTTGCAGTGTCCCAAGCACGTTCGGAGGTAGTTTTCCATTCGTGCAGCGGGACGTTGCCGTCTGATTTGATGGCGAGCAGTTTTCCGTCGATGCCCGGCATTCGATTATCATTCGGAATATCAATACCGTATCCCGAAATAATCCACTGCAAGACGAGTGATAAAAGCAACAGTAAAAACCGCATATTCATATCTGAAATTTGAGGGCAAATTTATGAATAAATTCGTGATTGACAATTTCTTTTCATCATTTCAAAGAACTTTTTTATTTACTTACCATTTTTCAAATATATCAACTTTGTCCAAATATTATCACCCGTTTTTTTGATTTTACGGTGGGATTTACAATGCAATGTTATCTCTTACTTCATATTTCTATCTTAAAAGTAACTCTATCCGTGTTACCATATATCATATAAAAATTATTTTGGATTTTGGATTTTTTGAAAAAGTCAGTTCTGTCTAAAAAATCAGGAACTTCAGTCATCCACTTTTCTTTTATTGAAGAATCTTTTCTGTTTAAAACCACACATTTCCAAGCTTCGCCAACAACACTATTTAGAATCCTGTGTATTTCAATTTTTTTGGTTTTATCTTCTGTTGTTTTTTGTAACTTGCTGATTTTTATATCTAAATTAAATCCTGTTTCTATTACTTTATCAGCTGTTGAAATTATTGATTGAACATCTTGTATGTTACTATTTCTCCGTTGATAAATTGAAATTAAATTATTTTTAATTTCGTTTATTAACACCAAATTGCGTTCGTGAGTGGACAAAGAATAAAACTTGTCAAAATCGAAATTTTCAATAAAAATATTAGAACAGCCGAGAACAGAGTCAACTACATATTCATTAATACCGGGGGCACCAAATTCTATTACTATTTTAGAACTGTTATTTATATTTATCTTGGGCAAAAGATTAATATAAATTTCAGAAACATGATGTGTTAGCCATCTAAAAGGAATTTTATCTTTTGATATTTTTATTCCCTCACTTTCTTGTAATATCAATGTATTCAAATTCATCTTGTTTTAATTGTTAATTTCTATTATCGCTTTCACCATATATTTCAATATATTCTTCCCTCGTCTTTGATTGCGCCCTTGGACGTTTATGGAAAATTGACGGTTGATTGCCATTATTGCGGGCTCCATGCTTATCTGTAATTTTTTGCTCCGTTGCTTTCGCCTGTACTCTTGTTTTATTTGTCTCAATAACAACACCTTTGTATCTCTTTGGATCAGATTGACTGGCATTAAGTTTGTTGACTTGTCTATTTGCCCGTGGTGAAGAACCATTTTTATTGAGAGTTTGCCCACTAATTCCAGGTTTTACCAGTTTACCAGTATGAGTATCTACAATAACATAAACGTGATTTGGCTTGTTACTTTTGTTACTATTGGCATGCGGTCAAGATGGTGTAAGGCCATATATATCTACCCAGCTATTAACATCATTAACAAAAGAATACAAATTATATCCGCCATCAATCCCTATCGGATCCTGACTCAAATACAGACCTTCCTCCGGCGAATAGTATCGGAACCTGTTGTAATACAGCCCTGTTTCCTCATCCTCGTACTGTCCCTGATAGCGGAACGGGCAGTCGGTTTTGTATTGCCCTTCGAAGTTCCGAACCTTGCCGTAAGAGTTTAGTTCGCAAGTCCAGACTGCTTCGCCGTCGTCGCGGTACATGGCTTCGGGGGTGCCGAGGTAGTCGGTGGCGATGGAAAGTTTCTGACCGTCAGTCAGTTTTGCCGCAGGGACAAATGTTCCTTCCTCGAATATCCAGGTGATGACCGGATGTTTTTGCTCTTTCAGGTATTCGATATTTTTTTCGCTGTCCCAGGCACGTTCGGAGGTTGTTTTCCATTCGTGCAGGGGGACGTTGCCGTCCGCCGTGACGGCGAGCAGTTTGTCGTTGATGCTCTGCACGCTATTATCATTCGGAATATCAATGCCATATCCCGAAATATTCCACTGCAGGGCGAGTGACAAAAGCAACAGTATAAACCGCATATACATAACTGGAATTTTACGGCAAATTTACGGATAAATTTATGATTGACAATTTCTTTTCAACATTTCAAAGAACTTTTTAGCAAATATTCAACCCGTTTTGTTTGATTTTACGGCGCTACTTGCAAGGGAATTTTAACTTTATCTAATAAAATTGATTCAACTATACCAGAACCATGTACTCCTGCATTATATAAAGATTGAGCATCATCTGTATTAATTTTCATTCTCGAAACTTCATTTAATTCATCATTGTAATTAATTGCATAGTAACATTCAAGCAAAGGATCCTTTTGTTTGAATGTTGGAACAATCCATTCATTTTTATTCCAATTTGGCAAATCTCCAATTATTGTCCATTCTTTGTTTTTTAATCCTAATATACCAAATAAACAAATTAAACAAACGTTATCTTTATTAATCATAGAATTTTCTATTATTGAAGGTTTCTGAGAAAAGTAAATGTCAAAAAAATAGCCCAATAATATATTTCTATCTTGCCTTGCAACCAGTCCAATAGTGAAACCTTTATTCATCAATGGAACTATAAAAAGTTTTCCAACTAAATCATTCTTTTTCATTTGTTCAAATCTTTTAAAAATTTATCCGCAGCTTCTTCGTAAACAGGTTTATTCGGATTAGTATCACTAACTGCACCTATTTTATTTAATCCACCATTTCTTTCAGCAGCAGTACTTTCGTGTTGTTTATAAATCTTGTTTTCTAAGCCTCTTTGAGTATTGTAATCATCTGTTTTATAAACAGATTCAAAAGTAAGATTTTTTGTCTTAGGATTATTAGCATGTTCTTGTTCTCTTCTCTTTAAATTCTTTGTACGGCCGGTCCTAACCACAACACCATCTTTATCTTTCAAAACATACACTCCTCCACTTACTCCACAACTTTTAGACAATCCTTTTTTATCATGCCAACCATTGGGGTCATGTACATATCCATAGAGTTTAAGCCCTCCTTCCAATCCTATCGGATCCTGACTTAAATACAAACCTTCTTCCGGCGAATAATACCGGAATCTATTGTAATACAGCCCAGTCTCCGCATCTTCATACTGCCCCTGATAGCGGAACGGGCAGTCGGTTTTGTAGCCGCCCCGGTGGTTGCGGACTTTGCCGTAAGAGTTGAGTTCGCAAGTCCAGACCGGTTCGCCGTCGTCACGGTACATGGCTTCGGGGGTGCCGAGATAGTCGGTGGCGATGGAAAGTTTCTGACCGTCAGTAAGTTTTGCCGCAGGGACAAATGTTCCTTCCTCGAATATCCAGGTGATGACCGGATGTTTTTGCTCTTTCAGGTATTCGACGTTTCTTTCGCTGTCCCATGTGCGTTCGGAGGTTGTTTTCCATTCGTGCAGCGGGACGTTGCCGTCCCAGAGCCAGCGCGTGACCGTATTGCCGAAACGCTTTTCAATGCGCCGTCCCAGGGCGTCGTACCTGAACGTGATTTCACGGGCGTCGGGGCGTTTGACGCTTTCGAGCATTCCCGCCGCGTTCCATCCGTAGCGCCAGACGGCGCCGTGTTTGTCGCGCTTGCGGACGAGATTGCCTTCACGGTCGTATCTGTATTCCCAGTTGGCCGTTTTTTCGAGCCGTCCGCCCTGCGAATATTTTCTGTCCAAGCGGTCAAGGCTTTCAAACAGGTTGCCCGACTTGTCGGGATTGCGGTGCTCCGTTTTGCCGTCTTCAAAGACGGTTTTCGA
>JAITMT010000101.1 GCA_031277235.1 Tannerella sp. | reverse complement strand
CATAGCGCTTCCACATCTATCCATCAGTTTATTTGTAATACAACATCAGTTTATATTAAATAAACATCTTAAACAATTAGATTAAAATATTTATAATCAACTAATTAAATATAATTATTCTTTTCAACAACTTCACTTCCCCAAACTGCTCGATTACCCGCACTTACTCGACCCGCAGCTTTTGCAAATCAGGCAGCCTTCCTGATAAATCACTTCGTTGGAGCCGCAGTTAGAGCATTTTTGTCCGTGGGCTTTGGTGCCGTCCGGGATATAGCGTTTCAGGGCGCGGGCAACGCCGGCTTTCCAGTTGTTAATGCTTTCAGAATCAAGCTCTATGCGGTTGATGAGTTCTACCACATTTTCCAGCGGCATACCGTGGCGCAGAGTGCCGGAAATCAGTTTGGCGTAATTCCAAAATACGGGGTTAAACTTGTGCGACAGACCCTCGATAGTCGTTTTGTAATCCCTCAAATTTTTAAATTGGAAATCGTAGCGGGTATTCCCTAATTCGTCTTTATTCTTGATAATCAAACCATTATTCACCCAGCGCGGTAGCGAAATACCCTCTTCGTCGTCCACCAAACCCGTAAATATTTCGTAAGGGCATCCCTCTATCAAACCCACAAATGCAATCCATTTTTCCTTATTATTTTGGAATTTTACGACATCTGCCTCCAAAATTTGCGGTCTTTTAGTAGGAAAAATCGGACGTTGAGCTTCCTGCTGTTTTTCTTCTTTTTTATCGTCTGCCGCCACCAAAACGCCTGAGCGCGAACCGTCTCTGTAAACCGTAACGCCTTTACAACCAACTTCCCACGCTTTCAGATACAACTCGTTCACCAGCTCTTCCGTAGCTTCGTTCGGAATATTAATGGTTACCGAAATCGAATGATCTACCCATTTTTGAATGGCGCCCTGCATCTGCACTTTGCTGAGCCAGTCCACATCGTTGGAAGTTGCTTTATAATAAGGCGATTGCGCAATCAACTCGTTAATTTCCTCCTGCGAATATTTTTTTTCGGTATCCAAGCCGTTCACCTCCATCCACGTTTTAAAATGGTGATGAAAAACAATGTATTCCTCCCACGAGTCGCCCACTTCGTCCACAAAATCTACACGCACATCTTTGTCGTTCGGATTTATTTTTCGGCGTCTTTTGTAAACCGGCAAAAACACCGGCTCAATGCCCGAAGTCGTTTGCGACATCAGCGAAGTGCTTCCTGTGGGCGCAATGGTGAGTAGCGCTATATTTCGCCGTCCATGTTTCAGCATCAGTTCATAAAGCTCAGGGTCTGCCTCTTTTATCCTCATAATAAACGGATTATGAACTTCCCTTGAGGCATCAAAAACCGGAAAAGCGCCCCTCTCCCGCCCCATTTCCACCGACGACCGATACGCCGCCAGCGCCAGCGTTTTATGCACTTCAATCGAAAAATCAATCGCTTCCGTACTGCCGTACCTCAACCCAAGCGCCGCCAGCATATCGCCTTCCGCAGTAATGCCCACGCCCGTTCTTCGCCCTTCCAAAGTCTTTTTGCGGATTTTTTCCCAAAGCTGTCTTTCTGTCCGTTTTATTTCGTCGCTCTCCGGGTCTAATTTTATTTTTTCGAGAATGGTATCAATCTTTTCCATCTCTAAATCAATAATATCGTCCATCATTCTTTGGGCGCAGGCAACGTGTTTTTTAAACAAATCAAAATTAAATTTCGCCTTTTCCGTAAACGGATTTTCCACATAAGCATACAGATTTATCGCCAGCAACCGGCACGAATCGTAAGGACAAAGCGGAATTTCGCCGCAGGGATTGGTAGAAACGGTCTCAAAACCCAAATCCGCATAGCAATCAGGCACCGATTCTCTTATAATGGTGTCCCAAAAAAGTATTCCCGGCTCGGCAGATTTCCATGCATTATGAACAATTTTATTCCAAAGCGCTTTTGCCTGAACGTTTTTTGTAAACTTCGGGTTACTGCTGTGGATAGGATATTTTTGAATATAGGCGGCATCGTTTTTCACGGCGTTCATAAATTCGTCGTCAATCCGCACCGAAATATTGGCTCCCGTAACTTTCCCCTGTTCCAATTTTGCATCTATAAAAGATTCAGCATCAGGGTGATTTATAGACACCGAAAGCATCAGCGCCCCTCTCCTGCCGTCTTGCGCCACCTCGCGCGTAGAATTGGAAAAACGCTCCATAAACGAAGCCAGACCGGTAGAAGTGAGCGCCGAATTTTTTACCGCCGAACCTTTGGGGCGAATGTAAGACAAATCGTGTCCCACGCCGCCGCGCCGTTTCATCAGTTGCACCTGCTCCTCGTCAATTTTCATAATGCTGCCGTAAGAATCACAGTTTGTGCCGTTTCCAATCACAAAGCAATTGGAAAGCGATGCAATCTGAAAATTATTTCCGATGCCCGTCATCGGACTTCCCTGCGGAATGATGTATTTAAAATCTTTAATCAAATCAAAAATTTCCTGTTCGGAAAGCGGATTAGGATATTTTTTTTCTATCCGCGCAATTTCGCCTGCAATTCTGCGGTGCATATCATTGGGCGTAACCTCGTAGAGATTTCCGGCGCTGTCTTTCAGCGCATATTTGTTTACCCAGACTCTGGCTGCCAAGTCATCGCCTTTAAAGTATTTCAAACTTTCAACATTTGCCGTTTGATAGGCAACGGGCGTTAATCTTTTTATTGATACCAAACTTTCCATCATAGCTAAATTGTTTACGAAACAAATATACACAAATAAAATCAAAAAAACAAAAGTTTACAAAAACTTAACTTTATTAAATTGATTATCAATAAAATATTTTTCAATAAAGCTCAAAAAGTTTACAAATTTTGAAGATGAGAGTATATTTTAGCTCAGATTATTTATAAATTTGAATTGAAAATACACTCATCAACATACATAATTTCACTAATTTAAAAGCAATAAAATTAAAAATCATTGACAAAAATGGGGAATTCAGAATTGAAAATTGAAAATTGAAAATTGAAAATTGAGAATTGAAAATTGAGAATTGAAAATGAAAAATGAAAAATGAAAAATTAAGTATCAATGCACTACACTCTAATATCTAAACTCTACACT
>JAITMT010000050.1 GCA_031277235.1 Tannerella sp. | reverse complement strand
GGCGTTACCTGGTCGGACGACGCGACAGGAAAACGCATTACCGGGTTGAATGTGACTGTTCACGAGTTGACCGGCGCCCTGGATGTGTCGGGCTTGACCAATCTACAAATTCTGCAATGTGCTTTCAATGAACTGACTGCGCTCGATTTGTCGGGTTTGACCAATCTACAAATTTTGGAATGTCGCGGCAATCAACTTGCTTCGCTGAATCTGTCGGGCTTGACCGGTCTTCAGGAATTGTATTGCTTCTTCAATGAACTGACTGAGTTGGATTTGTCGGGTTTGACCAATCTTCAAATCGTGGAATGCCGCAATAATCAATTGGGCAGTCTTGAAATTTCGGACTTGCCGAATTTTCTGAAACTGGATTGCTCCAACAATCCGATGACTTCGCTCGTTGTTTCGGATTTACCCGATTTCCGGGAATTGAATTGCATTTCCAATCGGCTTACATCGCTTGAAATGTCCGGTTTGCCAAATCTTGAAAAAATAGATTGTCCCGATAATGCGCTGACTTCGTTGCAATTGTCGGATTTTTCAAATCTTGTACGGCTGGTTTGCGGCTCTAATCGACTCGCGACTTTGGATGTTTCCGGCTTGACGAATCTGCAACAATTGGGATGCAATGACAATCTGTTCACTTCGCTCAACGTTTCAGGTTTGTCGAACCTCCGGGAATTTTGGTGCCACCACAATCAACTGACAGCGCTGGACGTTTCAACTTTGTCCGGTCTTCGGGATCTGACGTGTGATCACAATCAACTGACGGCGCTGGACGTTTCGGACTTGCCGAATCTTGACGTTTTGGAGTGCGGTTTCAATCAATTGACTGAATTGGACGTGTCCAATATGCCCGGTCTTCGATTCCTGAGTTGCCCTGAAAATCAACTGACTGCCATCAATGTTTCAGGCTCGACAAATATTCAGGTTTTGGAGTGCTTCGGCAATAAACTGACTTCACTGGATTTGTCGGGACAAGCCGATGATCTGAATTTTGCCGGAACAAACCAGACTGCCGCTTTTGTTTTGACGGGCAGTGCGGGTAACTATACTGCCAACGTAACGTTCGGAAACGGCGCTACTTTTAATAACGCCGCCCTGTCGTACAGTAACGGCGTTTTGATGAGCGCAAGCAGCGCGGCGACCGCTTCCGGTTTCACATCGCCTACGGGTTTACCCGGAAAGGAGTTGTCGGGAACATTGACGCTGAACTATACCGCAACCGGCGTCGAGAATATTTCGGCGGCTGTAAAAGTCCGGATTTCGGGAAATATGCTGTCTGTTGACAGTCCGGTTTCCGAAACCGTACAGGTTTATTCCATCACCGGAGCGTTGTTGTATGACATCCGTAAACCGGCAGGACAGGTGAATTTTCCGGTGAATACGTCGCAAAACGACGTGCTGGTTGTCAGAGGTTCCGGCTGGGTGAGGAAAGTTATTACCCACTAATAGGCGGATGAAGAAAACTCTAACAGGGCTTTGAACCCTGTTAGAATTCTATGACAGTAACCCCCGTCGCAATGGATTTATAATCCATCCACGAATAATATAAGGATTTGAACGATAGATGGAATTAAAATTGGAGCATTATAAATATCCTACAGATTGCAAATCCACAGGGACGGAGCGGATATTGCGGTCTCTTACAGACGCGATGTTTTTACTTTTTCGAGTAGGATAACTAATTTGTATTCAGCAGGTTACAATCGGTTGATTACGATGAATAAAGCCGGATTAATCAGTTCGGCAAAAGACTTGATGATGGCGCTTTGCTGGGACAAAAGCCAGCCGCTAAAACCACAACAGACCTCCATCTCTTTCGCTGAAAAACCCGACCATCCCATTCTCAAATTACTTGCCGAAAAGGGTGAATTTCAGATTAATGAACTGGCTATTACCATGAATACGCCCGTCCACAAACTGATGCAAACACTTTTTGAACTGGAACTGGAAGGGCATATCAAGGCTTTGCCGGGCGGGGTTTATCGCTTGGGTTAAAGATACCTGAAATAAATTTTCCGGAAAATACGATTTTTTGGATATTTAATCAAAAACATATACCTTTGCGGTCTTGGAAGAGTACTTATCATAAAAATTCAAAAACTATGTACAATGTAAATGAAATTGCAAATAAAATTTTATATGTGTCATCTTTGCCGGATACCGGCGAATACATAAGTAATATGAAGTTACAGAAATTGTTGTATTATCAACAGGGTTTTCATTTGGCTTATTTTGATACGCCCCTATTTGATGATGAGATAGAGGCTTGGATGTATGGACCTGTAGTTCCTTCTGTATATGAACGTTTTGAGAAATTTGGTAAAAACGGTATAAACAACGACAATACTAATAAAATTCCCATTTTAACAGATGAAGAGGAAAGTTTATTCAATGAGGTTATGGAAACTTACGGTAAATATTCTGCTATTGGCTTAATGAATTTGACGCATTCCGAAAAACCCTGGAAAAATACTGATATTGGAGTTGGCAATATCATTGCAAAAAATAAAATGAAAAGTTTTTTTAGAAATAGATTGAAGTAACTATTTATGAGTCATAAAAAGCGAAAAAAAATCAAGGATATCCATGATGATAATAATATTGAAAAAGAAAATATTGAAAAATATGGATATCCGAAATTTTGTTTCAAATATTTGCAGGAAGTTTCTTTTAATAAATCAAACGATTTCTATTTTTTTATTGATTTTCTACTGAGATTAAAAAAATTATCTGAACTTGGATGGAATGAAATTAATAAATCCGACAGACATTCTTATGGCTATGAACTAATATCTATTAACCAAATAAGACAAAACAAGTTACCTGAAATAATAACAAAAGATATGAAAACGCTAACGGTTTTTAGAGCAAACGGACAAAATAAACCATTTATTGGTATAAGAAACGGCGATATATTTCATATTATTTTCATTGAAACAAATTTTGGTGATGTTTATAATCATCATTAGGTAAAATATAAATATTTGATTTTCAATCTTTTATAACCCCCATAAACGATTAAAGGCTGTCTCTCGACAACCCCTAACCAATTTTGTTAACCTTAAATCTAATACTATTATGAAAAAACCACGGTGCAAAAGTACTGCCATTTTGCATACCCCGCAAATTTTTCTTAATAAATAATGTTAAAGAAATTTGCCCTATTTGTAAAAAATAATTAATCTTAACTTAAATACGGACATTTTAGTTAAATATGTCTAAATTTTTTGTTTTTTATGGATTTTTTAACAAAAAAAGAAGGCTGCCATTGATTAAATAGCAGCCTTCACACTTCTCATATTATCAGCCTTCACAGGTTCAATCTTTAAATTTTGCCGACAAATATTCGCGGTTCATCCGGGCAATGTTCGTTACCGAAATGCTTTTCGGACATTCCACTTCGCATGAGCGCGTGTTGGTGCAGTTTCCGAAACCGAGTTCGTCCATTTTTGCCACCATCGCTTTTACACGACGCGCCGCCTCTATTCTGCCCTGCGGAAGCAACGCAAACTGGCTCACTTTTGCCGCAACAAACAGCATCGCCGAGCCGTTCTTGCAAGCCGCCGCACAAGCGCCACAACCGATACAAGCCGCCGCATCCATCGCCAGTTCGGCATTATCCTTGGAAATGGGAATCGCATTGGCGTCGGGGATTCCGCCCGTATTCACCGAAACGAAACCGCCTGCCTGCATGATTTTATCATACGCCTGACGGTCAACCGTCAAATCGCGAATAACCGGAAAACCTGCTGAACGCCAAGGCTCTACCGTAATCGTTTCGCCGTTTTTAAACTTTCGCATGTGCAACTGGCAGGTCGTAATCGCCGTATCGGGTCCGTGCGGATGCCCGTTGATGTACAGCGAACACATGCCGCAGATTCCTTCGCGGCAGTCGTGGTCGAAAAAGACAGGTTCCTTTCCTTCGCTAATCAACTGCTCGTTAAGCATATCCATCATCTCAAGAAACGAACTGCCCTGCGAAATACTTTTCAGTTGATACGCCTCGAACGCGCCTTTTTCATGAGCGCCTTTCTGACGCCACACTCTCAATGTTATGTCTATATTTGTATCCATAGTCGTTTAGTTTTTATAATTTCTTTGTTGGCGTACTACAAACTCATAATCAAGCGGTTCCTTGAACATGACGGGGTCTTTGTCTTCTCCCTGATATTCCCAGCAGGAAACGTATGCAAAATGTTCGTCGTCGCGAAGAGCCTCTCCTTCAGGCGTTTGATATTCCGTACGGAAATGTCCGCCGCACGATTCCTCGCGGTCTAACGAATCAAGCGCCATCAACAAACCAATCTCGATAAAATCTTCCAGACGAAGGGCTTTTTCGAGTTCGACATTCAAATCGTCAGCTTTTCCCGGTATGCGGAGGTTGCTCCAAAACTCTTTTTTCAACGCTTTTAGCATCTCCAGCGCCTCTTCGAGACCTTTTTTGTCGCGTCCCATTCCGACGTGATCCCACATGATATGACCCAGTTCCTTATGAATACTGTCCACGGAACGTTTTCCCTTGATATTCATCAGTTTATCAATGCGCTCCCGAAGTTTTTTCTCTGCTTCGACAAATTCGGGCGCATTGGTTTTGAAATGCGGAACCTGAATCTGGTCGGCGAGATAATTCTGTATGGTATAAGGCAATACGAAATATCCGTCCGCCAAACCCTGCATCAGCGCCGACGCTCCGAGACGGTTGGCGCCGTGATCGGAAAAATTGGCTTCGCCGATAGCAAACAAGCCCTGAATGGAGGTCATCAATTCGTAATCCACCCAAATGCCGCCCATCGTGTAGTGCAGCGCGGGAAAAATCATCATCGGCGTTTCATACGGATTTTCATCCACTATTTTTTCATACATCTGGAAAAGATTGCCGTAGCGTTCTTCCACAACGTGCTTGCCCAAACGATTGATGGCTTCGGCAAAGTCCAGATAAACAGCCTGTCCCGTTCCTACGCCGAAACCGGCGTCGCAACGTTCCTTTGCGGCACGCGAAGCCACGTCGCGCGGCACCAGATTTCCAAAAGCGGGATAACGGCGTTCCAGATAATAATCGCGGTCATCTTCCTGAATAGCAGTAGGTTTCAATTTTCCCGCACGGATTGCCTCCGCGTCTTCCTTTTTCTTCGGAACCCAGATGCGTCCGTCATTCCGGAGCGATTCCGACATCAACGTCAGTTTCGACTGAAACTCGCCGTGAACGGGAATGCAGGTCGGGTGAATCTGCGCCATGCAAGGGTTAGAAAAATAAGCGCCCTTGCGATAACACTGCATCGCCGCCGAACCGTTGGAAGCCATCGCATTCGTGGAAAGGAAAAAGGCATTGGAATAGCCGCCCGTCGCGATAACCACCGCGTGAGCGGCAAAACGTTCAATCGCTCCGGTAACATTATTTCTGGCGATTATTCCTCTTGCACGTCCGTCAATCATCACTAAATCAAGCATTTCATAACGGGTGTACATTTTCACCTTTCCTATGCCGATTTGACGGCTGAGCGCCGAATAAGCGCCGAGCAAAAGTTGCTGACCCGTTTGACCGCGTGCATAAAATGTACGCGAAACCTGCGCGCCGCCGAACGAGCGGTTATCCAACAAACCGCCGTATTCACGCGCAAAAGGTACGCCCTGCGCCACGCACTGGTCTATGATTGAGTTACTTACCTCTGCCAAACGGTAAACGTTTGCTTCGCGGGCACGATAATCGCCTCCCTTAATCGTATCGTAAAACAGGCGGTAAACGGAATCGCCGTCGTTTTGATAATTTTTTGCCGCATTGATACCGCCCTGTGCCGCAATCGAATGCGCACGGCGCGGAGAGTCTTGAATGCAAAAATTCAACACGTTAAATCCCAATTCAGCCAGAGAAGCCGCTGCCGAAGCGCCGGCTAAGCCTGTTCCAACGATAATTACGTCCAAACGGCGTTTATTGGCGGGATTTACCAATTTTTGATGGTCTTTATAGTTTGTCCATTTTTCCGCTAACGGTCCTTGCGGTATTTTTGAATTTATCTTTGTCATATCTTTAAAGTATTAAATATTAACAACTTTCACCTCAAAGGCTTTGAAAATAAAAGAACAGCGTAACGAAGGCAAAACCTGCGAAAATGAGTGTAGCCGCAACGTAAGATACTGTTTTCCAACGTTTCAGCCACAATTCATTGTTCAAACCCAACGATTGCATGGCGCTCCAAATTCCGTGCGTGAGGTGAAACCACAACGCCACGTACCAAATCAGATAAACGATTACAACCCACAAATGACTGAAATAGTAGCGAATAAACTCCGCTCCGTCCTGTGGACTGACCATTGTTCCTGCAAGTTCGACTTCATGATGTCCAGCTATTTCGGTAAACATCATTTTGTACCAGAACTGTCCCAGATGTAACGCCATAAATCCGATGATTATCAGACCGATAACAAACATATTTTGCGAAGCCCAACTTACGCCTTGCGGTCTCACGTTCACTCCATACTTGCTGCGTCCCCGCGCTTTTTGGTTTTGAAGCGTCAGTATCAGCGCATAAATGAAGTGCAACGCAATCAGGGCGACAAGTGCGACCGTCCCGGCGATGGCATACCAGTTAGCGCCCAGCAACGCACAAATGGCATTGTAAGCGCCTTCCGAGAAGACCGCCGTCACATTCATAGATAAATGAAACAGTAAAAACAGCACCAGCGCGATTCCGGTGATGCTCATTACGAATTTCCTTCCGATAGAAGATTT
>JAITMT010000023.1 GCA_031277235.1 Tannerella sp. | reverse complement strand
GATTACCCTTCAAATGTCAGGTAGTTTTAAAATTGTACCTCAATCCGCTAAAGATACCGGTAACTGGGGCGAAGTGTTTGGCAATCCCGTAGATGGCAATACCGATTTGGAAGGAGTATTGGGCACAGAAAATAATGGAGTTAAAGGCGCTATGCGTGTAGTGGACGATCAGTTGGTAAAAATTACCATCAACATGCTGGAATCCACCTATAAAATCGAATTGCTGGGCAACGTCGAACCGGCGTACTATATCATCGGCGACGTGAACGACTGGAATTTTGCCAACCTGGACGCCTATAAGTTCTCGCACAGCGCCTTAGACGTTACCGAAGATCCCGTCTTCTCCCTGACGACGCAGATGTCGGGCTATTTCAAAATCGTACCGCAGTCTGCCAAGGAGACCGCCAATTGGGATTTGGTACTCGGCAATCCGGTGGACGGAAATACCGACCTGTCGGGCACGCTCGGCACGGGCGGCGACTATGCCGGAGCGATACGAGTAGAGGAACAGCAGTGGGTGAAAATCACCATCAACATGCGGGAATATACCTATCAAATCGAGTTGCTGGGCAATGCCTTGCAGCAGTTGTACGTTCCCGGCGGACATCAGGGCTGGGCGCCCGACGTTGCTCCCATCGTATTCTCGCCGAATCTCGACTGGAAATTCGATGGCTATGTATATATGGAAGCCGGCAACGAGTTCAAGTTCACCGCCAAACCCAATTGGGACGGTCCCAATTACGGCGATGGCGGGGACGGCACACTCTCTGACGACGGCGCCGCCGGAAATCTGAAAGTTTCCGAAACCGGATTCTACCGCTTCACCGTTGATTTGTCGCAGGAACCCTACACCTACACGGCTACGGCTACCGACTGGGGATTGATTGGAGACGCAACCGCCGGAGGCTGGGACGCTTCCACGCCTATGGAATTGAATCCCGCAACGGGCGAGTGGACGGTTACCACAACCCTGGGCGGCGGAAAATTCTTCAAGTTCCGCGCAAACGACGCCTGGGACATTAATCTCGGCGGAGACGTAAACAATTTGACCTACGGCGGCGGCGATATACCCGTTGCCGAAGACGGTACTTATTTGATTACACTCAAATTAGGCAATGCCGCGGCATTCACCTGTACGGTGGTGAAACAGTAGAATGCCCGCCCCCCACCCCCTCCGTGGAGGGGGTGGATTGGGGTGAACGGGAGAACGGATAAACGGGAGAACGGGAAATCGCCCCGCCGCTTCGCGCCACCCAAGGGTAGGGCAGGACAGTCAAGTTCCAAGATATATTGGGTATTAGTTGGGCATTCCGTTAGGAATGTATCGCTCGGTAGAAAAGCAATTCTCCTACGGGATGCATTCCGTACGGAATGCAACCAACAAGGGAACACGTTTTCTACCGAGCGATATTCCCTACGGGAATAGAACTCGACAACTCCGCCAATGGCTTGAAAAGCCAAATCTTCATAACCGCGCCACAGTAGTGCGGAACACTTTCATCAACTATTTGCATCCCGTCAGGGATGCATCGCTCGGTAGAAATGGTGGAGACCCACAGCATTCCGTACGGAAACAACGTTCATCGACCGGATGGGAGATAATGCAACCGAAAAGCAGCATATAGACGCAATCCTGACGGATTGCAAAATCCCCGGGCATTGCATGGAACATTCATTACAATCAATAAGAATAATTATCAAAACCCTATGAAAAAAATACAACAAACCCTTTTACTGCTCGTTGCCGCTATTTCCATACAGGCGCAGGTCGTTACCACAAACCCGACCTTCGTCACGGAAGACAAACCGGTAACCATCACCTTTGACGCCACCCGAGGTACCGCCGGACTGCAAGGCAACACCGAAGACTGGTACGCGCACATCGGCGTGCTGACCGACAAGAGCACCAGCGCCGGCGACTGGAGATACGTGAAAACGCCCTGGCCCAACGGCTCCAACGCGGCGCAGGCTAATACGTCCGCCAATAAACTGACCAAAATCGGCGGCGACAAGGCGACGCTGACCATTGACAATATCAGGGCATACTTTGGCGTGCCCGCCGGCGAGAAGATTCAGAAAATCTGTCTCGTCTTCCGCAACCCGACCGGCTCGAAAGAGGGAAAGGACGACGGCGGAAAAGATATTTTTGTGGATGTGTATGAAGCCGGTTTGAACGTCGCGTTCACGTCTCCCGTCGGCTCCGTCCAGTTGGTTGACAGCGGCGATTTCATAGATTTTACCATCGAGGCTTCACAGAGTGTACTGTTAAATCTCTGGATGGATGAAATGCTGTTTGCCATAACGACCGGCGACTCGCTTTCCGCGTCCTTCTACTTTTACACCCTTACGCCCCCCGGCTCCTACTGGGCGATTGCCGAAGCCGGGACGGAACCGAACACCGTGCGCGACAGCATGTTGATCGTTGTTAAAAAGAAACAGGAAACCGCCGCCCGTCCGCCGTTGCCCGATGGAATCAACATCGTGGACGACCACACCGTTACGTTTATTCTGTACGCTCCGAACAAGGAGGATGTGTTCGTGGTGGGCGATTTTACCGGATGGCTGCCGGACAACGACTACATGATGATCAGGGACGGCGATTACCGCTGGCTCACGGTAAGCAACCTGCAACCCGGTGTTGAATACGCTTTCCAGTATCTTGTGGACGGGAATTTATTTGTCGGAGACGCTTACGCGCAGAAAATTCTCGACCCGTCGAACGACAAATCCATTCCGTCCGCGACCTATCCGAATCTAAAGTCCTATCCTGCCGGAAGAAGGATCGGCGACGGTATCGTTTCCGTATTTCAAACGGACGAAACGCCCTACAACTGGGAAGTTACAACTTATCAGACGCCCCGTCAGGATAAATTGGTGATTTACGAGTTGCTGATTCGCGATTTCACTGCCACAAGTAATCTGGCAGGCGTTATGGAGAAACTGGACTACCTGGAAGGTTTGGGAATTAACGCCATCGAACTGATGCCGACCCAGGAATTTGACGGTAACGACAGTTGGGGCTACAATCCGTGCTATTATTTTGCGATGGATAAAGCCTACGGGACGGAAGAAATGTATAAAAAGTTCATTGACGAATGCCACAAACGCGGTATTGCCGTGATTCTGGACGTCGTTTATAATCATGCCACTGCCCGGCATCCGTTCGCTCAACTCTACTGGGATGCGGCGAACAACAGACCTGCCGCCGACAATCCGTGGTTCAATCAGCAGGCGTCCCATCCCTACAGCGTTTTTGAGGACTTCAACCACGAATCGCCGTGGGTAAGGGCGTTTTTCAAGCGCAATTTGAAATTCCTGCTCGAAGAATACCGGTTCGACGGATTCCGTTTCGACCTGTCGAAAGGGTTTACCCAGCAATCTTCCACCGAAGCCACCGCGTCCAATTACGACGCCTCCCGGATTGCGATTCTGAAGGATTACTACGACCAGATCAAGGCGGTCAATCCCGTCGCCTACATGATCATCGAGCATTTCGCCGAAGACCGCGAGGAGCGCGAACTGGCTGATTACGGCATGATGCCCTGGGGAAACAAAAGTTGGGCGTACGGTCAGGCGATCATGGGTTTCCAGTCCGAGTCCGAATTTACGGGCGTCAACGGCTGGACGCGCTCGTGGACGCATAACAATCTGGTCGGCTACATGGAAAGCCACGACGAGGAACGCATGATGTACAAGGCAAAAACCTGGGGAGCCACAACCGATATTCAAAACAATCTGGCTATCCAACTGGATCGCTCCGCCCTGAACGCCGCCTTTTTCCTGCCGCTTCCGGGCGCAAAAATGATTTGGCAATTCGGCGAACTGGGCTACAACTATTCCATCAATTCTAAGGCAGGTTCGTCGGAAATCAGCGACGTAAACCGGACTGAACGCAAGGAAATCCGCTGGGATTACGTGGAAGTACCCGCGCGAAAAGCCGTGTATGATACGTATTTCAAGTTGAACAAACTGCGGGAACAGTACGGCGACGCTTTCGACAATCCGTCCTACTGGGACGTGCAAATCGCCTCCGCCAACTGGGGAGGAAGACGCATCGCGCTGAACGCTCCCGATTTGAAAATGGTGATCGTCGGAAACTTCAATGCAACCGGAAACGCGGCGATTAACCCGAATTTCCCCGCGTCGGGAACCTGGTACGACGTGATGACCGAAGAAACGATGGACGTAACCAATACGACTGCGTCCATAACGCTGGCGCCGGGAAAATTCAAAATCCTGACGAACAAAAAAATTGATTTTACAACGGGAAACAGCGTAATTCAGGAAGAAAAACCGGCTCTGCGACAAACGGCGGACAACTTGACCATCCTTACGGACAAGCCCGTCATAACCGCGAAAATCTACAACATCAGCGGTCTCCTGATGAAACAGACGCAAGGCAAAAACACGATCCCAATCGCCGCCTTGCCGAAGGGTTACTACATTTTGACCGTTCAGTTGCGTGGAGAGCAGGTTGCGTTCAAGTTTGTGAAATAAAAGAGTACTTTATATGAATGTTCAAAGTTATTCCCGAATGGAGCAATCCATAAGAAAAGCCTCCCACCCCTCCGAAGGAGAGAGGTTGTTAAGTTCTAATCCCGTTAGGGATTATCGCTCGGTAGAAAATGTTTCCCGTTGTTGGTTGCATTCCGTACGGAATGCATCCTGTGGGCGAATTGCTTTTCTACCGAGCGATGCATCCCTGACGGGATGCAAGAATGTTCAATGTAATTTCCAAATGGAGCAATCCATAAGAAAAGCCTCCCCTAACCCCTCCGAAGGAGGAGGACTCCCTCCCCTTCGGGGAGGGTTGGGGGAGGGGGCTTACAAAATATTATTATTGCCGATCATATTATTTTGCCTCTCCCTCTCCGCAGCGGCAGCAGAAATCACCCGCATGGAACCCGCTTTCTGGTGGGCAGGCATGAAGAATCCGGAACTTCAGATCATGGTTTACGGGAAAGACATTGCCCGTGCAGATGTACAGTTCGACTATCCGGGCGTCCGGCTGAAGGAAACCGTCCGTACCGGCAATCCCAACTATCTTTTTATCTATCTGGAAATCGGAAAGGAAGCGCGACCGGGGTTGATAAAATTCACATTTACCAATGTAGAGACGGGGCGTGCCCCGTCTCCGCAAACGAAAACCTTTGAACTGAAACCGCGTTCCACAACAATCGGCGCCCAAGGATTCAATCCCTCCGACGTGTTGTATCTGATTATGCCCGACCGTTTTGCCAACGGCGATCCCTCCAACGATGTGTGGGACGACGAAGCGATAGACCGCAACGAACCGTTTGCCCGTCACGGCGGCGATCTGGCAGGCATCCGGGCGCATCTGGATTATCTGGAAAATCTGGGCGTAACGACGCTCTGGCTCAATCCGGTGCAGGAAAACAAAATGAACGGTACCGGAAAATACAAATCCTATCACGGCTATGCCATCACCGATTTCTACAGCGTGGATAAACGCCTGGGAACAAACGAGGAATACCGCCAGTTGATTGAAAATATCCATCAGCGGGGCATGAAAATCGTGATGGACATGATTTTCAACCATTGCGGCAGTAAACACTGGTGGATGAACGATTTGCCCTGCGCCGACTGGCTGAATCATCAGGAAGGATTTGTGCCGACAACGCACAATCTCTATGCAGTGATGGATGTTCACGCGCCGCCGTCGGAAATCGCCGCCATGACCGACGGCTGGTTCGTGCCTACGATGCCCGACCTGAACCAGCGCAACCGCCTGTTAGCCGATTACCTGATTCAGAACAGTATCTGGTGGATTGAATACGCCCGCATTGACGGCATTCGCCATGATACGCATCCGTATGCCGATTTCGATTTTCTGGCAAACTGGAATCGGCGGGTTCTGGAAGAATTTCCCGATTTCAACATCGTGGGAGAAGCGTGGTATCTCCATTCGGCGCCTTTGAGTTGGTGGCAACGCAATTCCAAACTCAACGGGAAACAGTCGAATTTGAAAACTTCCATGGATTTCAGTCTGATGGCTGCCTACAACCAGGCTTTTGACATTCATTCGACCGAGCACAATCCCTGGAGAAAGGTCTATGAAATCATTGCGCAGGATTTTCTGTATGAAGATTTGGACAATCTCCTCGTATTTCTGGACAATCACGACTTAAGCCGTTTTTTGAAAGCGGGAGAGACCGGATTGGAGCGTTACAAACAGGCGTTGGCTTTCCTGCTGACCACGCGCGGCATTCCGCAAGTGTATTACGGTACGGAAATTCTGATGACGGGCGAGAAAAAAGACGGCGACGGGAATCTGCGCAAGGATTTTCCCGGCGGCTGGCAAGGCGATTCGGTCAATGCTTTTACGGCAAACGGACGTACCGCCTTACAAAACGAAGCGCACGATTATCTGCAAAAACTCTTGCAGTGGCGCAAAACCAATCCGGCAGTCGCCGGCGGAAAACTAATCCATTACGCTCCCGACGGGCAAACGGAATGTTACGTTTACGCCCGAATCAAAGACAATCATAAAGTACTGGTTATCCTGAACGGATCCGGCAAGGAACAAATCCTGTCTCCGGGAAAATATGTTGAAGTTCTTGGCGACGCCGCCCTGGGAAAAGATGTTGTTTCCGATAAAATGATTGATTTGGGAAAGGAAATACCTGTTCCCGCGAAGGGATTATTTATTTTGGAATTGGAAGATTATGAGTGAAACGCTTACCTTTCCGCAAAACGCCTCGAAAGAGGAAATGTACCGGTCATTGCTTCCGCAAGTTAAAGCGCTGATACACAATGAACCGGACATGATCTCCAATTTGGCGAATATCGCGGCGGCATTGAAACAGACGTTCAATTTCTTTTGGGTGGGATTTTACCGGGTCAAAAAGGGAGAATTGGTGCTTGCTCCCTTTCAGGGACCGATAGCCTGCACCCGCATCGCTTTCGGAAAAGGCGTCTGCGGAACGGCTTGGAAAGAGCGGAAAACAATTATAGTTCCTGACGTCGAGCAGTTTGAAGGTCATATTGCCTGCAACAGCGAATCGAAATCGGAAATTGTCGTACCGGTGTTTCAAAACGGCGAAGTCATGGGAGTCCTTGATATTGACAGCGATACGTTAAATACTTTCGATGGGACGGATCGGAAATATTTGGAAGATTTGTGCGGGTATATTATTTGGGAGAAGGGGTGAATGGGTGAACGGATGAACGGTGTTCTTTCTTTTACTGAATTCTCGCTTTATCTGTTCCCCAAGCCTTTGCCCTTAGCGTTTTATCGTCAATATCATAGTCTTTCCACATTCCTTCGGAAAAAGGCAAAGGATTCTCCGTGTTTGACATCTTGACGTTCAAGACAGTATTTCCGGTAGCCTCAACTCGCGCATCAAGATTCCACGAACTCAACATACTCATGATTATATCTATCTGATACTGAGCGATATTTCCATCTATTTTTAACTGTGTCATAAAAGATTTTTTTTTAATCCAATGGCAAAGATAGTCATTTTTAATTTCTTACACAATTCCTTTTCTTTTGGGTAAACGGATAAACGGGAAAACGTGTGAACGGAATTATATCCTCGCAAAACTTATTTCCAAATAAATCCGTCAAAACATAAATCTTCATCGAGTTTTTGCCAGTGAATGCCAAAAGGCGAAAATTCATACTGATTTCTTTCTTCGGAATTTGCGTTTAACAGTGATTTATAGTCTTTTAAAGGCAAATATCCTATCTGTCCATCCTTATTTTCAAGGAAAATATGGACAGAATCGAACCAAAGTTTATATTCTGATTTCATTGCTTTTATCCTTAAAATGCTCGTTCCAGCGAGCAATTATTATTTCCCTGTTTTCTTCAATGGCAATTTCCGCAATTCTCAATTCTCGCGGTTTAAGCCCCCTGTTTTCTATCAATCTTATTTCAGGATAGACTTGATACCGTGCCTCATGATCTTCCGCACTTACATGAACATGAACCGGCAAATGGTCATTTGAATAAAAATAAAACTTTAAACCTAAATAATAAAACAAAGTTGGCATATTTTTTATGATTATTATTGCTGCAAAAGTATGAATTTCTTTTGAAAACAGCAAAAAATTCCTTCATACAAACGGTAAAATCCCGACTTTCCGCTTTGCTTCCTCGATAATTTCGGTTTTTAATCTGTTAAAACTCTCCTTATCAGGATAATGAGATAAATTTCTGTTTTGCAGTACCGACAAAGTGTCTGAAAATGAGAACAAATGCTCTATATCGTGCGAAGCCACGAAAACCGTACCGCCCTTCTCGCGAAAATGGGAGAGCAGAGCCGTAACCAGCGCTACCAACTTGAAATCCAGACCGTTAAAAGGTTCGTCCAGCAACAGGATTTCGTTGTGTTGCAGCAACAAACCGAGCAAATACAGTTTCTTCAACATTCCGGTCGAATATTGGTCGGCATACTCATTGAGCGGCAACTCAAACAGTTCGTTCAACTGCTGCAACTCCGGTTTTTTCATTTTTTGATCCTTTGCCGCAACGAAAAAATGCAAAAACTCGTTACCTGTAATCATCGGAAACATAAAGAGTTCGGTGGGTAAATAGCCGAAATTGTCCGTTTCGGAAAAAAACAGACTGCCTGTAAACGATAAAATTCCCGACATACAGTTGAACAGCGTCGTTTTACCCGATCCGTTCTCACCCAGGAATCCGTGTATCAAGCCTTTCGTGTATTCCTGATGGATATTTTGAAGCACCGTTTTACGGGCATAGCGCTGGATTTCAATTTTTAATTTCAGTTTTGACATGTAACAATCCGTTTAAATGATATGAGAGAATAATATGTAAAATACAGATTAACAGGACAGTAGGAATGATAGCGTAAAAGGCGATTATTTGCCATAAAAAAACGGAAACCGAGACAAAAAAAGCGTTTAAAATATAAGATGACAGAACGTGAGGAAAACCTAAATAAAAACTGTAAAATATTAATATATTGACAGTTATAAATATTATTTCCATTTGTAACAACGGAAAAAACGGAGACAGAAACAAGGCGAACGGAAAGAGAACAATTGCCGGAATCAAGGAATGAATCATTAACTCAAACAGTTTGATTTTCAAAAGTTTAGACGTATTTTTATAAACTCTTAACCACGAGCCGTCATCCCCCGTCAAGTAAAATGAAAAGAAGCAGGGCAGGCAAATCAAAATCCCCATCGCGACATAAAGCATATTCAAATTGCTGTAAAACAGCGAAATAATCACCATCAATCCGCCGAAGATAAAAATCCAGAGTATGGATTGGCGAAATGCAGAAAGCCATTGATATGCAGACTTTTTGTAAAAGGAAGGGATGGTTGGATTGCTGAATTTCACCGTTTTATCGAACAGGGGCAAAATGCAGGCTAAAAGCAACGCCAACAAACCGATTCGCACCGTAAGCAGAAAAAATACCGCAGCCCATAAAGCATAACGAATGAAATTTACCGTATAAATACTGATATTCAAAGATTTCAGTAAAACAAATTCTTTCTCCCGGATAGAAAAAAAACGTATGCCAATCAACGCATAAAGAATGATCGAAATTGAAACAGTTGAAAATGAATTGTTTACGGGCAGTTTTATCATGAATAGAAATCCGACAATTAATCCGCTGAGAATAAGCAGTATATACACAAAAGGAATCTCCCTCGCCAATCGCAGGGAAGAAAGTCCCTTGATTTTCAAGTATAATCCCAAATTATGCAACAGACTGGTTTTCATTTGATTGTCCGATCTTGCCGATTTTTAGACTGCAAAGATACGGATTTTGACGGAAACATC
>JAITMT010000571.1 GCA_031277235.1 Tannerella sp. | reverse complement strand
GCCGCCCGAAATGACAAGAAAACCGTTCAGAAAGAGGATTTTATGAGCGCCGTGGACCGGATTATCGGCGGACTTGAAAAGAAAGGTAAAATATTGACGGACAGGGAACGCAAAAGCATCGCCTATCACGAGGCGGGACACGCTTCCATCAGTTGGTTGTTGGAACACGCCAATCCGCTGGTGAAAGTTACGATTGTGCCGCGCGGAAAAGCCCTCGGCGCCGCCTGGTATCTGCCCGAAGAACGCCAAATCACCACCCGCGAGCAGTTGCTCGATGAAATGTGCGCTACGCTGGGAGGGCGAGCCGCCGAAGAATTGTTCCTCGGAGCCATTTCCACAGGTGCTTCCAACGACCTGGAACGTGTTACTAAACAGGCGTATGCGATGGTTGTGTATTTTGGAATGAGCAAAAAGATGCCGAATTTAAACTATTACGATTCTACGGGTCAGGATTGGGGTTTCACCAAGCCCTACAGCGACGAAACGGCGAAAATGATTGATGAAGAGGTACATAACATTGTGAACAATGAATATGAGCGTGCTAAAAGCATTTTGTTGGAATATACCGAAAAACATAATTTGCTGGCAGAGCAGTTATTGAAAGCGGAAGTTATTTATACAGAGGATGTTGAGAGGATTTTCGGTAAGCGACCATGGGTTTCGCGAAGCGAAGAAATCATGGAAAAGCAGAATGGGGAAGAGAAAAACGCGGAGTTGAAAGTCGGGAACTAAATAAATTTTTATTTACCTTGAAAAATTTGATTGTCAGGACGTTAACCGGAATAATATTTGTAATCGTAATAACATCGGCTATTTACATACATCCGTTGGTGTTTGCAGGCGTTTTTGCCGCGATCGTCGGACTGATGATTTCCGAGTTTTATGCACTTTTCAAATACGGCGCCGCCCGGTGGGTCAGAATTTCGGGTATTTTGGCAGGCATGTACCTGTTCATAGCCACTCTTTTGTATGCGGGAAAATATTTCGGAGGTGTGATATTTCTGCCTTACATACTGATAATCATTGTTTTGTTTGTATCGGAATTATACCGGAAAAACGAAAATCCGGTAGAACAGTGGGGCGTCATGGCTTTTTCGCAGATTTACTGTGCCGGTTCGCTGTCTTTGCTTTGTTTCATTCCCTACTGGAATCATCAGAAATACAATCCGTTACTGTTGCTGACGATATTTATTTTCATCTGGCTGAACGACACGGGCGCGTATCTGATTGGCAGTTGGAAAGGGCGTCGCCGGCTGTTTGAACGCATTTCTCCGCTCAAATCCTGGGAAGGTTTCTGGGGCGGATGCGCCTTCGTTTTGATTGCTTCGCAAGTTTTTGCCCGCTATTTCACCCTCCTGACGTGGTACGAATGGCTTTTGTTTGCCGTCGTAACGGTTGTGGCGGCGACTTTCGGCGATTTGATCGAATCACTGCTGAAACGCACCGGCGGCGTCAAGGATACGGGAAATATCCTGCCCGGACACGGCGGAATTTTAGACCGTTTCGACAGCGCCATCCTTGTCGCGCCGTCCGTTTTTATTTTGCTTGAGATTTTGCTGAATGTATGAGACCTCTCACCCTGCCTTCTTCACAAGAGGGGGTAATAAGAGCAATAGAATCCTGCAAACAGAGAATATAAATTAATTGAGCATGAAAAAGGTAATTCTCATTTTAAGTACTCTCGTATTGACACTGTCAGTATTGGCGCAGGTACAACCAATCAGTCTGTTTACCGTAAATGCCCCTGAAGGGGCTGGGTAAATCTACATGAAGATGCAGGAAGCGTGACGCAGCAATTAAGAAACGGAACAGTCGTAATTCGTGAGTTTGACATGCCGATTACTAATGGCTGAATACCTGTCAAGTATCCGCGTTCAGGTTACATACACAGCAGTAAATTAGAGCCTTACACAACGGAATGCGCTGTCAGCATGACTACAAAGGCATCGGGAGAAGTATGGATTACTTTGCTCAATTCCGGCTATGGCGATATTACCATTGACTGGGGCGATGGAACAATCAAAACATACCCGCACGACAGAAAAATTTCAGGATCTTATAATCATAACTATTCCGATTCATCCGGTCATACCGTAACAATAAGAGGGTTCAATATTATCTATTTAGAATTAATGGATCTCCGATTGACACATTTGGATGTAAGCAAATGTAAAACGCTTAATTCTCTGGATTGCAGGAGTAATCGTTTAACAAATTTAGATGTAAGTCAAAATACGATGTTGCAATATTTGGCATGCTTCAACAATAAATTGACAAATTTGGATGTAAGCCGAAATATCGCATTGCTCGAATTGGAGTGTAGCATGAATCAATTAACAGATATAGACGTAAGCCAAAATACTGTACTGACAGATTTTAATTGCAGTTACAATCAATTAATTGATATAGATGTAAGCCAAAATACTGCATTGAGAAATTTCACATGCGCCGATAATCAATTGACACGTTTGGATATAAGTAACAATACTGCATTGAGCCATTTGAATTGCTGGCAAAACCAACTTCAAGCCGATGCGTTGGATGATATTTTAAGGAAGCTCATGCTAAGCCGGCACGCGACCATGACGCCTCCTCCGCAGTTCGGGGTTCAGACAGAATTAACATAGCCTCTAACCCCGGAACCGAAGATTGTCATCCAATCATTGCAATAAAAAAGGGATGGGCAGTATATATTTCTATTTATTGGCATAGGATAACTGAAAAACAAGCGTTGCAACGACAGACAGAGAATAGGCAGTAAATCCTCGTCCGTAACGAATAAGTTTTTGAGGCGTATAGGTCAAAAATGATGCTATTTTTTAGGACATTGTTTCTATAAGTCAAAAATTGCATTCAGTAGTTGAAACTACCCGGATTAATTCTTGTCCATTAGTCAAAATATTTACTGTTTGACTGAAACCGGCAATAAACTTACAGCCTTGTACAAGTTGTACAAGGCTGTAACTGAGTGAAATAAAAAATTTGTTTGTAAGAGATTTATTCCAATGCCTTATTGTTTTCGCGTTCAATCAGCGGAGTTACATTGGTCCATTTGTTTCCATAACCAACTTCGCGATTTACCGCTGCGGAAGATCCAAAACTGCCGCCGTCTCCGAATGCCAGTCTCGTGATGGGATCATTGTATCTTTTTTTATCCAGCCAGTCAAAACCTTCGCCCCATAATTCAACGGCACGGTAAAATTTGATTTCATTCAACAAATCCGTTCCGGTTGCAGTACATGTATATGCTTCGTCACGTTTACTGTCGCGTGTAAGTTGATTGAGCAAATTTTGCGCTCCGGTTATGTCATTGTTGAAATACCGGGCTTCGGCTTCAATCAGGATCATTTCCGACGAGCGGAAGTGATTGATATATCCCACTCCGATAGACCCGCCAATTGAAAACTTGAAACTCATATAAGCTGCTATGGTGTGTGCTGAAGTCATAGTGGGGTATGTCGCATATACGCTTTTTGCCAAATCCGTAGAAGCGGCTATACCTCCCACTGTCGTGTAAGCCGTAGTACCCGGATCCAAAAACATGCCTTTACGGACATCGGTTTCCGGTATTCTGTCGTAGAGCGTTTTGCTTATGCACACCGGATAAGTACGAATAATGGATGTGCCTGCGTCATAAGCCATATACGAATGGAAACCATAGAAAAAGAGCGTTTGATCTTCACCGCCGTAGCTGCCCCAAATCCATTCGTCATTCGGTTCGCTGAATCCCGATACATAATCGGCATTCGGCATCAAGGCAAATCCCTGGCGGGCTTTGGGAGCCATTTCCGCTGCCTTACTGTAATCCTGACGGGTAATGGCGGCACGGGCATAGGTTGCATAGGCTACATTGATATTTGGTTCCCAAACATCTTCGCGTTCTAATTCACTTGCTTCATATAGACCAATCGCTTCATCCAAATCCTTGTATATCTGTGCATATATTTCGCCCGATGAACTTAGGGGAATATCCATTACGTCCATATTTTCTTCGGTACGCAGAACCAGACCATCCATAAATTTGGTCATGGATGTTCCTCCGTTGCTGTCAATCCAGCGGTAGCAATAAAACTGAACCAGCATCATATAGCAATAAGCACGGTAGGTCAGGGCTTGTGCCTTGATGAATTGTATTTCGGTTTCGGCGCCCTGGGCATTGTCTATATTGGCAATAACCGTGTTGGCATTCCCGATAAGCATGTAATAATAATACCAGGGATAATATGCATATATGGATGTGGTGTTTTCATGAAAGGTACCATTCATAACCGTGTACCATCCGGAAGCCAATGCCGGACGCGTAAAGTTTTCTCCCATATATTCTCCGTGAAGGAATTTGATGGTTCCTTCCCCGCAATGTGTTTGAGTTGCCATTTGTTGCATGACCATCAGCCGTGCGATGCCGTTTATGGCCATTTTTGCATTATCGGTCGTTTCAAACGTGGTTGCCGTTGAAACCGTACTGGTAGGAACGGTATCCAGATAATCGCTTTGACATGCCGTAAAATAAACCGACAGTAATAACAAAAGGCTCTGTAATTTTATATTTTTCATATTTGTTTTTTATTTAGAATTTAACATTTAAACCCATGGATAATATTCGGGACGGAGCAAAAGCATTATCGCTCAAGTTTGTCCACGATTGTTGAGAGTTCATCCCCTGCAATTTGGTAAATATGGCGAGATTTTCTCCGGTTGCAGAAACGACGAGACCTTTCAAACCGATCTTGGCAAGCGGTCTTTGAGGTACCGAATAACTCAGCGTGATGTTCTTGACGGTAAAATAGTTTCCGCTAATTAACCATCGAGTTGACATCCCTGCATTACTAAAGGAACTCTGTGTAGTATTCAACGCCGGCGTTCCGTTCGGATCAATACCTGTACCTGCCTGATCCGGCGTCCATGATTTCAATATGTCAACATGTAAGGCAGAAGGGGCTGCCGATATTGACATGAGATTGAGATAGGTTTGATCATACGTTTTAGCGCCGAGCGCATAAGTAACCAGTCCCGACAACTGGAACCCTTTGAATTCTAAAGATGTGGTAAACGACCCGAATACATTGGGCTGTGCTGTTCCGCTCCAGTCTTTTTTTGCGTAGGTAGTATTATAAACGTATGCTTCGCCATTTATTATTTTATAATTTCCCGCAGCCATGACGGTTCTCGTTTCATCGTCCGTTTTAGCGCCCGAGCCTGTATATCCGTCATCCGGAATATAAAATAACTCAGCATCCAGAAGATATAGGGAACGACCGTCGCTTTTGTCAATCCCTGCATACTGGTATAGCCAATAATCATAGATTCCATGCCCTTCCATACGTTTAAATTGTCCCGAAATATAACCGTCTTCCTTGTATTCATCCGGTAATTTAACAACTTTGGTATTTATGTAATTAAAGTTTGTACCGATATTCCAGGTTAAGTTTCTTGTCTTGATAACATCCACATCCAAACCGATTTCAAGACCTCTATTGGAAACTGTACCGAGATTTTTCAAAACAGTCGGGCGGTTTCCCGTTGAAGACGTAGCAGAGCCGGTAGCGGTACCGTTCACGACACCTCCCATCGAAGAGGGCATGGTTACGTTGAACAAAAGATCAATGGATCTTTTATCGAAATATTCGACACTCAGGTTGGCACGATCAAACAATCTTGTTTCTACCGCAGCGCTGAACGATCCTGTCGTTTCCCAGTTGACGTCTCTTGCTTCATTTTGGGATTTGTACAGAGCGCCATTGCCTCCGTTTGTTGCCGAGTAATACAACGCCATCCAGGCATAATAACTGGCGCCGTCATCCTGGCCGGTTTCTCCATAAGCCGCACGGAGTTTCAGGTAGTCTATCCAGTCTATGTATCTCATAAATTCTTCCCGCGATACAATCCAACTGCCGCCGATTGACCAGAAGTTACCCCAGCGGTTGTCTTTGTAAAAGCGTGAAGTACCGTCGCGGCGGAACGAACCTTCAACAAAATACTTGTTATCGTAATTATAACCGGCTCTCGATAAATAACCTTCGGTTTTATAATTCTGCTGATAACCGTTCATTGAAGTCATTGTACTGAAATTTGTTAATTCCATCAGACCGGCAAATTTCTGATCCGTTTTGTAATCATAAGTATATTGATACATATAATTATAGTTCTCATGCCCCAACAAAACATCCACATTATGAACACCGCCGAACGTATGTTTCCAGGTTAGCAGTTGTTGTACCAGATAATTCCGATATCTGTAGTCGGTCTGGCTCATACGTCCGTTACTGCCTTTTCCGTCTCCGATAATCGCATTGTCGTACGATTTATTTTGGGAATTTCGATTATTCAGGTTTCCTTTTATCGTAAACACGAAATCGTTCAAAAAGGATATATCTGCGTAGGCGATTGCGTCCAGTGTCGTACGATAGGTGCGGTCTTTATTCAGTTCCGTTTCCCATGCAACGTGGCGGGCGTTGTTTTGCGGACGTGTTAATTCTCCGTTTGTCCCGTCATCATATATTTTATTATCGTTGTCATCCAGAATATAATTTCCGGTTGTTGCATCATGCAAATGAACAGGATAAATTGGCGCCACATTACGGGCATAATAAAACGGATTGATAAAAGAAATGCGGCTATCGGTACCTCCGCTCATATAGTTAGCCGTCGAATTGGATGCGTTCATAGACAAACCGGCTTTAAACCATTTGGCAGGATTGACATCTACTTTCATGTTTCCCGTAAAACGTTCTATTCCAGACTGTTTGGTATAACCCTGTTCGTTAAGATAACCGACCGACATGTAATAGGATGCCCTCTTGGAACCTCCGCCGGCATTCAGATTATAATCTCTCCGGTTACCTGTACGCTCAAGGGGTTTCCACCAATCCAAATCATCTGCATATCCATTCAAGATTTCTGTGCCTGCCGATAATTTTCCATTCGAATCATACAGGCTGTTCCAGTCTTTGTTGAAAATGTTATATACCAAACCTTCCCTGGCTGCTGTATTCGCATCGGCGTTAGCGTCCGACCAGTTCGGATATTTTGCCGGATTATCGGTTACCAAAGCATTTCGCCTGCCCATCCAGTATGCTTCCATATATTCCTTCGCATCGAGGCGTTCATAATCTTTCATCCCACGCTGATAGGCTCCAAAATTGAGATTTGCCGTTACAACCAAATTGTCTTCACCGATACGTCCACTCTTGGTCGTAATCATTATAACACCGTTTCCTGCCTTGTTTCCGTACAAAGCGGCGGATGATGCGTCTTTGAGAATCGTAATGGATTCAATATCGGCAGAATTAATGTCTCCCACATTTCCTCCCATCGGCACTCCGTTCACTACATAAAACGGGTCGTTCGAGCCGTTTATGGAGTTAAATCCGCGAATACGGATGGTAGCTTCCGCTCCGGGTTCTCCGTATGAATTGTTGACCTGTACTCCAAGCGCCAATCCTTCAAGCGCTCCCGTAGCGGCAGAAATAGGACGCTTCTCCAGCGTTTCGGCTTTTACGGAAGCCACCGCACCGGTAATCGCTTCTTTCCTTTGTTGTCCGTACGCCACGACAACCACTTCGTCCAGCATCTGTTCGTCGAATTGCATTACAACTCTCATCCCTTGCCGGGCTTCCTGTTCTACGGTCTGCATACCGGTCATGGAGAATCTAAGTGTCTGTCCTTCAGTAGCAGAAAGAGAAAACTTGCCGTCCACATCGGATATTACTCCTATCGAAGTCCCTTTCAGCAGGATCGAGACGCCGACAAGTGGCTCGCCTGTGTCATCAACCACAGTTCCCTGAATATTGCGCGTTTGCGCAATTACATATGTCATGCTTAAAAACATGCATATCCAAAAATGAATTAGTTTTTTCATAAAAATACTTTCTTTTGTTAATAATTAGACTTTATTTCACTCATAAATACATTTCTTTTGCATAAAAAAAACGTCCCTTTAATTTCGTCATAAATTGAACAGCAGCGCATGGTTTACATCATTTTCGTATTAAATGGTTTGCAAAGATATAACAATTTTTTGATATAAAAACATTTTTCAAAAAATTTTAACAGAAAAAAGGGACTTATAATTTTGATATTATGTTACGATCAATTACCTTTGCATTCAAATTGATTAAAATCTAATATTATGCAACATTTCAATCGCCGCACATTTTTAAAAACAGCTGCCGCCGGTGCAGTTGTGGCAGGGTTGCCTGCCTGGGCAAGCAATTACACGCCGGAAATAAAAAACAAACTGCCGCGCTGGCGCGGGTTCAATATCCTTGATTTCTTCTCGCCGCGTCCGGTGAACGGTTCGCGTTTCGCCGCTACGGAACAGGATTTCAAATGGATGGCGGACTGGGGATTCGACTTTGTCCGTTTTCCGATGGCTTATCCGGGATACCTGAAATACAATCCCCGAAGCGAGACTCCCATCACGCCCGAACAGACCGTCGAGTTCAACGAAGAAGCCGTTGAGATTATCGAAAAGACGATTGACGCCGCCAACAAACAGGGATTGCATGTGAGTCTGAACCTGCACCGTGCTCCCGGTTTTTGCATCAATGCCGGATTTCGGGAACCGTTCAATCTGTGGAAAGACGATGAAGCGCAACAGGCTTTTTACACGCACTGGGAAATGTGGGCTGAACGCTTGAAGCATATCTCGCCCAAACTGCTGAGTTTCGACCTTGTTAACGAACCCTGCTACAAGGAAGACATGAACGACCAGTTTTGCCCCTCTACGGCGATTCCGGGAGAAACTTACCGGAAAGTGGCCAAAGGATGCCTGGACGTTATTCACAAACACAATCCCGACCGGTTAGTCGTCGCGGACGGCAATCACGGCGGCTCGCTGGTTACGCCCGAACTGGAAGATTTGCCCATCGCACAGAGTTGTCGCGGATATTATCCCCACTACGTTTCGCATTATCGCGCCGGTTGGGTATGGAAAAATCCCGACGACGCTCCCATGCCCGTCTGGCCCGGAACTATAAACGGACAGGAATTTAACAGGGAAGTATTGGAAAAATTCTATCAGCCCTGGATTGACCTGGTTAAAAGAGGCGTCGGCGTTCATTGCGGAGAGTGCGGATGTTATAGGGAAACGCCGCATGAAGTATTCCTGGCATGGTTCAACGACCAGTTGGACATACTCACTTCCAACGGAATAGGATGGGGATTGTGGAATTTCCGCGGCGATTTCGGACTGCTCGATTCCGGTCGGAAAGACGTGGCATACGAAGATTTCCACGGTCATCAGTTGGATAAAAAATTATTGAATTTATTGCAAAAATATTAAATATCATGAGAATCAAATTATTAACTCTGAGTTTGCTCGTCTGCCTGGCAGGATACGGGCAAGTTGAAATCAACCAGTTGGGATTTTACAGGAAGGCGCCGAAAAAGGCGGCGGTAATCTCCGACCCGAACGTGAAAAATTTCACAATCGTAACGGAAGCGGGTAAAAAAGTCTATAAGGGAAAATTAAGCGAACCGGTGCGTTCAAAAAATTCATCCCTGGAAGTTCGTCAAGCCGATTTTACCAAATTCAAGAAGCCCGGCAAATACCGTTTGGTTGCGGGAAATCAGGAATCAGGCGTTTTCACCATTGGCGAGAACGTTCTCAATGATGTAGCGAAAGCCACCCTGAAAGCGTTTTATTATCAGCGGGTTTCCGATCCGCTTGAGGAAAAATACGCCGGTAAATGGGCGCGTCCGGCAGGTCATCCGGATACGCAGGTGGAAGTGCATCCCTCTGCGGCTACCGAACAGCGTCCGGCAGGAACAATCATCTCTTCGCCGGGCGGATGGTATGACGCCGGAGATTACAACAAATACATCGTAAACAGCGGAATCACAACGGCTACGCTGCTTTCGGCTTACGAAGATTTTCCCGGATATTTTCAGAAACTCGACGTGAATATTCCCGAAACCGGGGACGGCATTCCCGACTTGTTGAATGAAATTCTTTGCAACCTCCGCTGGATGCTCACCATGCAAGACCCGAACGACGGCGGGGTCTATCACAAATGTACCAACGCCGCTTTCGACGGAATGGTCATGCCCGGAGTAACCAAAGCCCCGCGTTACGTAATACAGAAAAGTACGGCGGCAGCGCTCAATTTCATAGCCGTAACGGCGCAGGCTTCCCGCGTGTTTGCTCCATTCGCGGAAGAATTGCCCGGATTGGCTGACAGTTGCCTGCTCGCGGCTAAACAGGCATGGAGTTGGGCATTGCAGCACCCCGATATTTTATACAATCAATTCGCCATGAGTAAGGAGTTTAAACCGGCTATCTCGACCGGAGATTATGGCGATAGACGCTTAAATGACGAATGGTTTTGGGCGGCAACCGAAATGTATGCCGCGACTTCGGAGCCGATATACAGGGATAAAGCCAAAGAATATTTGAACGACGAGTGGCAAATTCCAACCTGGAATCAAGTGTATCTGCTCGGAGTTTACACGATGCTCCGGATAAAGGAACCGGAATTTATCGCCGATTTCACCCGGAAACTTCTTGAAACGGCTGACAGGTTTACGGATTCCATACCGACCAACGCTTTCGGAGTAGTGATGGGACAGGATGTAAAGGATTTCGTATGGGGAAGCAATTCGGTAGCCGCCAATCAGGGGATTTTACTGATACAGGCTTACCGTTTGACGCACAATATCAAATACTTGAATGCTGCGCTCACCAATGCCGATTATTTATTGGGACGGAACGCAACCGGTTACTGTTTTATAACGGATTTCGGTTCGAAGCGCGTCATGAATCCGCACCACCGTCCTTCGGTGGCTGACGGAATCGAAGCCCCCGTGCCCGGATTACTTTCCGGCGGACCGAATCCCGGAAGGCAGGACAGATGCAATTATCCCTTTACCGAGCCGGAAACTTCGTTTGTGGACGTCATGGAATCGTTCGCTTCCAACGAAATAGCCATCAACTGGAATGCCCCGGCGGTGTATCTGCTGAATGCGGTTGAAGCGGAACAGGCAAACTGGAAATAAAACCCGGATTGGAAAAGTTGCTGAAAACAACTGCCGACAGTTCGTTTACGCTGTATGTCCCGGAATTGGATGAACATTATCATTCGATGAACGGAGCCGTTCTGGAAGCACGACACGTGTATCTGGAGTCGGGACTGTTGCATTATGTCAAAAATTCCAGAACGGAGGAAATACAGGTACTTGAATTGGGTTTCGGTTCGGGATTGAATGCGTTTCTCACCGCACTGGAAGCCGAAAAACAGAAGATAGCAATCAACTATACCACTTTGGAAAAATTTCCCTTGCCGCCGGATATTACGGAGCAACTGAATTATCTGCCGGAAAACCGCTTGTTGCTCAGACAGTTGCATCAATCCGAATGGGAGATTCCGGTTTCGATAACGCCCTGTTTCACTTTGCAGAAATTGGCGGTTGATTTCAGGGCGTTTGATTTTCCCGACCGCTACGACGTGGTTTACTACGATGCATTTGCGCCCGGTAAACAGCCGGAAGTCTGGTCGTTGGATTTGTTTGAAAAGTTGTTTTCTGCCATGAATCCGGGCGGTATTCTTACAACCTATTGCGCCAAAGGAAGTGTTCGACGAATAATGCAGCAAGCCGGTTTTACCGTCGAACGCATCCCCGGCGCAGGCGGAAAAAGGGAAATGCTGCGTGCCGTCGTGTTATAAATTCCCTTTGCGGTGAAAGATTTTTGTCATGCAAAACCGGATTTCATGCAGTAGTTGAAACTCTCTAACCTCAAAAAATCCGGAAATTATGGCTGTTTCCAAAATAATTCGTACTTTTGCAGAGTTTTTTTAAGAGAAAGATTATGCCGAGTATATATGAATATTTAGGAATTTTGATTTTTTTCTATTCTAACGAACATGAACCTATTCATGTACACGCTCAATATGGTGAATTTGAGAGTAAAGCAGAATTTCACATTGAGAATGGAGTGATTGAAGAAATTAGAATAAAGACTGTAAAGGGTACAAAGCCGCTAAAAGGAAAAAAATTAAAAGACTTTGAAGATTTTTTACAAAAATATTCGTATATAATTGTGCAAAAGTGGATTGATTATTTTGTATATCATAAAGATATAAAGTTTGAAAAAATAAAAGAGAAAATATGATAAAAATTGTAAAGGATTACAGTACTGACTATTTGAATATTCCAAAGGTAAAGACAGCAAATTACGTGAAAGATTATGTGCTTGAAATAAAGTTCGTTAACGGAGAAAGAAAAAATGTGGATTTTGAAGCATTTTTGAAAAAGTCGTTAAATCCCTTTGTGAAAAAATATATCAATAAAGATAATTTCTTGCAATTCAGTGTGATAAACGGTAATATTAACTGGAATAATTATGATATGATTTTTCCGGTTGAGAATTTATATACGGGAATTTTATAATTATGGACGAAGAAGAAAAAGCAGTAAACAGGAAGACCTGGCTGATATTTGTAATTATCATTTTGTTGATTCTGCTGGGAGTGGGAGGATATTACATCTTCCATCAGCAGAAGCAAATGAACGAAATAACGGAAGGATTTGAACTCGATAAAGAGATGTGGCTGGACGAATACGAAGAATTATCCCTGCAATACGAAGGCTACAAATTCAGTGTGGGAAACGATTCGCTGATCGCGTTGCTGACAACGGAACAGGAAAAGGTTCAGCGTTTGCAGGAGGAATTGCGGACGGTGAAAGCAACAAACGTTCGCCGTATCAACGAGTTAAAGAA
>JAITMT010000541.1 GCA_031277235.1 Tannerella sp. | reverse complement strand
AGTTTTAGCAGCGGGAGCATAATTTTCAATCACGTTGATTTCGGTGAAACAGGCTGTTTGCCGGATCATTTCTTCGGGACCGCCGTAATCGCCGAAAACGTTGGTGTGCATCAGCAATCCGCGCGACGCAGGCGCATTGAACCAGCCCAAATCCAACACCGGCTCCGGCTCGCAAGCGCCCATAAAACGCCATTTGCCGTTTACCCAGGCTTCCACCCAGGCGTGATTGTCGTCCGTATGCGCCCACCGTGGCGTATAAACCTGACGCGCGGGAATCCCGACCGAACGCAACGCAGCCACCGTAAACGTGGATTCCTCGCCACAACGCCCGAAAGCCGTTTTTACCGAAGCCATCGGCGAACTCGTGCGCGAATCGCTCGGCTGATAAATCACTTTTTCGTGACACCAGTGATTGACCTCCAAAACGGCGTCATACAGCGAGAGATGTTGAACGCGGTCTTTCAATTCTTCGTAAAAAACCATGCGGCTGTCGTCCAAATTTTCGTTGTTCACCCTTATCGGCAACACGAAATGCCTGAAAATCTGTTCGGGAACACTGTCGCCCCAAGGCATTTCCTCCCGCGCCCGAAACGACGAACGCACGTTGGCAAGGTAGTAATCGCCCGCGTAATCGGCAATGTCGCCAATCGGCATGTAGGCGTACAGGAACTCCAGCGCTTCGCGTTCGGCTCCGGTCAATTCGCCGTTGAAGACCGCAAACAGCGAACTGTCCGCAAACAATGTCTTTTTCTGTTCAAATGCCTCCTGCACGCGGTTTCGGTATGCCGGGTCGGAAAGGAAATGTCCGCCCGCCCGCTTCTCTCTGCATGAGAGGAATAAAACACTTATAATTAATGAAATAAATACGTTATTTTTCATGATTTGTCTTATTAATTTTTTACAAAGTTAGATGAAATCTTGGAAAATTCCAAACGTGCGGGAGAAGAATCGGAATTATTGCCCTTTGGGTGTCGAAATTATTTGTATCTTTGCGTTTTTTAAAATATCACCTATGCTGTTAGACAATAAAAATCAGACAAGTAACGACCCCAAGACGGTCGTGGATTATTTACAGAGATATACCGAAACGGGTCGGTTAGACCTCGTTACCGGTTTTTTTTCGGTCAATGCGCTGGCATTTCTGCACGACCGGTTGAATCGGACAGAAAAATTCAGGCTCATTCTGGGCAATCTGATGCAAGACGAAGCCCACCTCAACAAAGTGATTGATTTACTCAACGATGACGCCGGAATTATGAGCGCTTTATCCCTCAGACAATCAGCGCAGCAGGCGGTAGATTTTCTGAAACAGGATAAAGTCGGGATTAAAATGGTACAGAAAAATTTCTGTCACGCAAAATCCTATATTTATCAAGACAGCGATTCCCGCAAAAATTATCACATTATCGGCAGTTCCAACCTTACAGACGCCGGACTTGGCATGAGGGAAAGCGCTAATATAGAACTGAATATGGCGTCAACCGGCGAAAATAATGATTGGAAAGAAGTGAATTCCTGGTTTGAACATTTATGGAAAAAAATTGCGTTGGACAAGATTGAACTGCCCGACAGGACGCGAATTACCGCCAAACAGCACATCATTGATCTGATTAGTACGATGTTTAAGGAATACAGTCCGAAAGATTTGTATTACAAGGTTTTATATGAACTTTTCAAAGACGATTTACTCGCTCTTTCATCCGACGCCGAATTTAACAGGGAAATAAAACATTTAAGTGAAACATTGATTTACAGAACGTTATATCCCTATCAACAAAATGGAGTTATCAGTCTGATTAAAATGCTACGAAAATATAACGGAGCGATTCTGGCTGACGCCGTCGGCTTGGGAAAGACGTGGACGGCGCTGGCAGTGATAAAGTACTTTCAATCAAAAGGTTATACGATTGTTTTGTTTTGTCCTAAAAAATTGGAAAACAACTGGAAACAGTATCAATACGGCAGTGGAAAAGCGTCGAAATTTGAAAAGGATGAAATTGAATATTTGGTTCGTTATCATTCAGATTTACAGGATGATAGAATGGACAAGAATCATTATCCCGATTATCCGCTCTCAAAAATTCAACGGAAACAGAATCTTTTGCTTGTGATAGACGAAAGTCACAATTTGCGAAACGACAAGTCTTCGCGCTATAAATATCTCGTAGAAAATGTTTTACAACCTGAAAAAACAAGTCGCGACGTGAAAGTTTTGCAACTTTCGGCGACGCCTGTGAACAACAAACTGCTGGACATCCGCAATCAGTTCAAGTTGATGACGAAAGGACAGGACGCCGGTTTCAAAACTACTCCGCTGGAAATCAACAGTCTGGAATATATTTTCCGCAATGCTCAAAGAGATTACACGCTTTGGAGTAAAAAGCCCAACAGAAAGATTGTGGATTTTATAGCGCAGTTAAGCGAAAATTTCTTTCAACTGACTGACGCCCTGATCGTTGCCCGTACCCGTAAAATGATTCAAAGCGAGTTTGGAGCCATGAATTTCCCGCAAAAAGCAGAACCCGAAAATATTTATATCACGCCTGAAAATATCGGCAAACTGAAATCATTTGAGGACATTCTCGAGGCAACAACTGTTAAAATGGCGGCATATCAACCTTCGAAATACATTTTAGAACGTCGAAAGGGTGATTTTTCGGCAATTGAGGACGAAGTGGCGCGTGAAACGTTTTTGGTCAAGATGATGCAGATTTTGATGATAAAACGCCTGGAATCGAGTTGGTATTCGTTCAAACTGACTGTTGAGAATATCCTGAAACATCACGACGGAGCGCTTGAAAAAGTGAATCAATTTATTGAAAATAAAAAAGATGAAGAGATGAAAGACAATTTCGTTGAAGATGATTTCGAAAATCTGGATGAGGCTACCGAGGAAACCCTTTTGGAAAACGATTTTACGTTGGGAAAGAAAAATCCGGTAAAACTATCGGAAATAACTGCTTTACAGACATTTAAAAGAGATTTGGAGCGCGACGTAAACAAACTTCGTAGATTGAAAGAAAATCTGGATGAATTTGAAAGAAAATTCAACGAACCCAACTTGCTCAATCAGTCGCCCGACCTGAAACTGGAAAAATTGCTCGATATCATCCGAAAAAAACAAAGTCAGGAAAACCGTAAAGTGCTTATTTTCACCGTATATTCCGATACGGCAAACTTTCTTTACAGGGAATTGAAGAAACATTTCAAGAATCTGGCTTTCGTGTCCGGCAGTGCAAGCGCCACCGACGACGGCTATTCGGGCAAAGATTTTGAACCGATTCTGGAGCGGTTTGCGCCCTATACAAAACTATACAACGAAAAAGACTGGACGGAACTCTATGAAAAAGTAGAACTTGAAGATGAATATTTCGTTGAGGGCAAATGGAACGTGTCTTACGATAAATGGCGCGAAATCATTGAAAAACACGATAAAAAAACATGGAAAAAACTGCAAACTCCGATTGATATTCTGATAGCAACCGACTGTTTGAGCGAAGGACAAAACCTGCAAGACTGCGATCTGATTGTCAATTACGACATTCACTGGAATCCGGTGCGCCTGATACAGCGAATGGGACGCATTGACCGGCTTGGATCGCCCAATGCAACCATCGCAGGCGTCAATTTCTGGCCCGCAAAATCGTTTGAAGATTATTTACAACTCAAAACCCGCGTGGAAATCCGTATGGCAGCAATGACGCTGGTTGGCACCGAAATAGAAGTAACTACAGCCGAACTTCAAAAGATGGTGAAAGACAATCCGCTCATTTCGGAGCAGACGCAAAAAATGCTGCAACAGATGCAACTGACGTGGGACGACATCGAAGACGGCGACGAAACGCTCGGACTGAACGACCTTTCGCTCGAGAAGTTTCGGCAGGATTTGTTTGAATTTTTCAAGAAAAATGAAGAATTTTTCAAACGAATGCCCAACGGTATTTTCACCGGTTTTCATTTCATCCCCGACCGCAAACACGCCTCAATGCCCGACAGTATCGTCGCCGTTCTGGGCTATCCGCGAAGACCGGAAAACGCGAAGGACTGGGTGTATCCCGAAATTCATATTTTGCACCAGACAACCGATGGAGAGCCGACAAAGACTGTTTTGCAAAACCGTCAGGAAATTCTCGACCTGTTGCGACACCACAAGGAGGAACGGCGTTATGTGCCCAAAGACGTTGACCAGGGTAAACCCGAAGAACTCAAACGGCTCTCCGGCGCCGTTTCCGACTGGCTGCAGCAGCAGATAATGCCGACAGCCATTCAGGAAATTCAAAATCAGTTCACAGAAAATTCCGCTCCCGCAGCGGTTTTGCCCGAACAGCCAAATGTGGAAGAAATATTTCGAGCCGAAAATTTTGATTTGATTAACTGGTTTATAATAAGCGGTAAATGATTGAAATTATGCAAATCATAAAATGCAATTTTCATATTTGCATAAAAATTAATACCTTTGCGTAAATTTTTTGCGATGATAGAAAGAAAAATTACAGAGAAAATAAAATATTTAGCAACAAAATATCCGGTTGTAACGCTCACAGGTACACGGCAATGCGGTAAATCTACTTTGTTGAAATCGGCGTTTCCCGACTACCGCTATGTCAGTCTGGAAGATTTGGACTTGCGGACGATGGCAAAAGGAGACCCGCGCGGTTTTCTCCGGAATTTTGGCTCTCAAACCATCATTGACGAAGCACAGTATGTCCCGGAACTATTTTCGTATATTCAAACCGTTGTTGATACAGAAAATGAAGCAGGTATGTATATTTTGTCGGGATCGCACAATTTTTTACTCCTGCAGAACATTACTCAAAGTCTCGCGGGCAGAACGGCAGTATTGAAATTAGCCCCTTTTTCCATTTCGGAACTGAATAATTCCGGTCTGTTACCCGGCAATCTCAATGAATGGCTGTTTACCGGCGGATATCCGCGTATTTACGACAGACAGATTTTACCTTCAGACTTTTATCCGCACTATATTCAGACATATATTGACCGTGATATTCGTACCATTCGTGAAATAACAAACCTGTCGTTGTTTGTCCGTTTTTTGAAACTTTGCGCTGCCAGGGTCGGACAGTTGCTCAATATCGCTTCTTTGGCAAACGAGGCTGACATTACAGTGCCTACGGCTAATGCCTGGCTGTCACTTTTGGAAAGCAGTTACGTAATGTTTCTGCTTAGACCTTATCATCATAATTTCAATAAGCGCTTGATCAAGTCGCCAAAACTGTATTTTTACGATACCGGACTTGTTTCTTCCTTGCTGGGTTTGGAAAATACCGCGCAACTTTCGACACACTACCTGAGAGGAGAACTGTTTGAAAATATGGTCATTGCAGAAATTGTTAAAAAATATTTTTTTGAAGGAAAAGAGCCTCAAATCTATTTTTGGCGTGACTCTAACAAAAACGAGGTTGATTTGTTGCTTGAATCCGGCGATCAATTGCAAGCCATTGAGATAAAATCATCTGCCACGATGAAAAACGATTTTTTCAACACGCTGGAAATGTTCCGCTCCATAAGCGGAATAAAAACAGAAAATGTGTCGGTAATTTATGGCGGCGATACGGATTATACGACTCAAAGAGGGAAGTTTGTTTCGTGGAAAAATATTATTTGAATCATGATTATAACAACTTTTAATTGATTAACAGAAAAATATAAAATATGAATCTCTCAGTTTTCAACACCCAAAACCTTTACGACGCAACCCATGAATTGTTTGCCCGGCTTCGGATAAAACTAAATTCAAAGACAGCCATGTCTTTACCTGCCAAAACTTTGCTTGCCGACAACTACCTTGCAAGTTTCGACAAACAGGATTTTCCTGAAATTCAGGAACTCTATTTTGCGGGAATTGTAGATGACAGCATTTTTGAAGCCGACGCCTTTAACAATGGCTATACCATAGACGACGCCAATGATATTGATAAAAATACAAAAAACTATCCGGGTTTTATGATTTTTGCGCTACTATTGGACAAACATCCGACACGCACACAAATCGCCAACCTGTCGCGGGCATTCAACCGCAAATGGAATGTGCCTGTGGCGCTGCTGATTCAATATGGCCGGCTGATTTCGCTGGCTTTGCCCGAACGGTTCAAATATCTGCAAAACTGGCGGCAGGGCGAGAAAGTGGGTAAGGTGATTATCCTGCGCGACATCAATACCGACCGGCCGCATACGGGGCATCTGCGCATTTTACAGGATTTGTCAAAACATAATGCAACCAATTTCAATGAATTGCACGAAAAATGGCTGAAGGTATTGAATATCAAAACGCTGAATGACGAATTTTATGAACGGTTGGTTGCAAAAGTCAATAAGTCGAGCGGCGCCATGATAGAAAAAGGCTGGTATTTTAAATGTTTTGAAGATATCCGGATTGATTTGTCGAAGGCAAGTCTGATTCTCAACAAAAAAATAGAGGACGAACTCAAGCCGCAAGCTGTTATCCGTGTCATTATCCGTCTGATGTTCATTTGGTTTATGAAAGAAAAGGAACTGATAAACCCCGATTTCTTCACACGTGATTTTATGAATGATTTTCTGAAAAGAGAAAACACTTATTACAACGCCGTTTTGCAGAACCTGTTTTTTGCCGTTCTGAATGCTAAAATTTCGGAACGCCGTTTCCGCAAACAGAATAAAAATAGTTATTTCGATACGGAAGAGAACGAATACGGCATGTTTCAGTTATTCAGGTATGAATCGTTCTTCAAACAGGGTAAGGCAGAGGAATTTAAGCAGCTGACCGATACCATCCCGTTTGTAAACGGCGGTCTTTTCACGTGCCACGACCAGAAAATAAAGCATAATCAATCTGAAAACTACATCATTGACGGTTTCAGCGACAATCCCAATCATCGCACCGTCATCAGCGACAGCGTGATTTTTGAACTCATCGACCTGTTCAACGATTATGTCTTCACCATCGAAGAATCCACCCCGATGGAGCAGGACATCGCCCTCGACCCCGAACTGCTCGGAACGATTTTTGAAAACCTGATAGGCTTCTACAACCCCGAAACCAAAGAAAA
>JAITMT010000487.1 GCA_031277235.1 Tannerella sp. | reverse complement strand
GAAATCTCCTCACCTGTAGGCGTTTCCTCCTCGTCGATTGTTTCATAGTCATCATCATTTACCTTCGCCTGCTCATACGCCGTTTTGTACGCGCTGCTTTTTGATTTACAGGAACCCATCAACACTACACCGCACGCAACAGCCATTACTAACATCACTTTTTTCATATTCTTAATATTTTATAGTTATTTTTCGCCGCAAAGATAAAATTTTTATTTTCAATTACAAAAAAAATTGCTTGTTTTTTCATTTATCTTCCCGACAATCATAAAATTGATCTCTATTTTTTCATCCGAAAAGTTGCGTTTTTATTCTCAATACCTCCCCCTGTTCCGGTGGTCGCCATGAGGGCGATCGGTGCGTTTCAGCGGGATGGACATGCCGTCGGTTGATTCCAGCCAGTCGTAGAGTTCGCCGGTCAGTTGCTTGATTGTTTCCTGATGTTCGGGGGCGGCAATCAGGTTGCGGGTTTCATAGGGGTCGTTTTTCAGGTCGAAAAACTCGTTCGTGTCCCATACGCCGTGGTAGCGGATGAGTTTGTAGTGGTCTGTGCGCACGCCGTGCATGGTGGGCGTTTGGGGAAAATCGTATTCCCAGTAGTATTCGTAGAAGATGCGGTCGCGCCAGGCTGTCTGTTTGCCTTCCAGCAAGGGAGCGAACGACATGCCGTCCATCTGTGCGGGTTTCTGCAATCCTGCCATTTCCAGTATGGTCGGGGCGACGTCTATGTTTTGCACCATCTGTTCGATTACCTTTCCGCCGCGGCTCAGTTCGGGGCAGTAAGCCAGCATGGGAACGCGCACCGATTCTTCGTAGAACTGCCGCTTGTCAATCAATCCATGCTCGCCCCAGGCAAAACCGTTGTCTCCCATGTAGATGACCAGCGTGGACTCTGCCAGTCCGGCTTCTTCCAGATACTGTAACACGGCGCCGATGCTTTCGTCCACGGCACGCAAAGTTTCGCAATAGCGAATGGCGTTGGCTTCCCAAGGCTCGCGTCCGTGATAGGCGTAGTCCACGCCGTGCCAACTTTCGCGCTGCGCCTTTACCCAGTCGGGACGCATTTCTTCGCCGTAATAATCGGTTCCCGCGGCTGCCTTACCCGTCTTGGGGTCAATGCTTGGCAACGGTTTGATTCCGTAGTGCGGACTGTTGAAATTTTCGGGCAAGGGCAGTTTTTCGTTGGCGTAACAACCCGCATGTCGCCTGGCGGGAGAAAAATTGTCGTGTACCGCCTTGTGCGAGAGATAGATGAAGAACGGCTGTTCCTTTTTCTGCTGTTTCATCCACTCGACGGCATGTTCGGTGAGCAAGTCGGTGATGTAGGCGCTGTCTCCGTATTCCACCTGTTTGCCGTTGATGTTGAGGGTGGGGTTGTAATAGACGCCCTGTCCGCGGAAACTTTCCCAGTGGTCGAAGCCGGGACGGATTTCATCGGTTTCTTCGCCCATGTGCCATTTTCCGAAGAAAGCCGTCCGGTAGCCCGCCTTTTGCATGTATTGCGGGAAGAAAATCAAATCGGGAGGCACGGGCGCGGCATTGTCCACAACCGTATGCCTGTGAGAATACATCCCGGTGAGAATGGACGCGCGGCTGGGCGACGAAAGCGCCGTCGTTACGAAAGTATTGCGCAGATAAACGCCTTCGCGCGCCATCCTGTCCATGTTTGGGGTTTCCAGAAAGGGAACGCGACCGGTGAAACCCATGAAATCGTAGCGGTGGTCGTCGGCGAGGATGAACACCACGTTGCGCGGCTTGCCGGCGCCGGGCAGTTTCGGTAGATTCAGCGGCTGCGATTGGTTTGCCGTTTCGCCTCCCTGTCCGCAGGAGGCAACCAAGGGTAGCAAGCCCAGATATTTGAAATGATTTGCTTTCATTTGATAACGGATTTATGATTTCACCGGCAAAATTATACTTTTTTCCGGTCTGTACAAAATATTTTTCGCTTTCGGGGATGACAGACTCTCCTTGTAGAAGAAGGACAGGAAGGCTTGAATATGGACTAAGCGGTTTATTTTGACGCCAATTTGCCGGTTAATACTTGCGCAGAAGGGAGAGAGTTCCCCTCGTTGAACCTTGAACTTTGAACTTTGAACCCTGATTCAGAACTCAAATCTTCAAATTTTCAAATTATCGACTCTTCAAATAAAAAAACAGCTTTCTCTGGTCTGTTCAAAAAATAAGGTCTATGTTTGCGGCGGTTTTGAAAAGATTTCACATTTGAAACTCTATAAATTATGGCAGTAACGCATGTATTAACCCAAAAGGGAAATCCGGGCAACCCCGAAGTACGAAAAGACAAAGTGAAAAGCAGGCGGGCTTTTCAAAAAAGCACGGACGGCAAATTTCAAAAGCACGCCTGCGATGTAAAAAAAGCAGACGGGCTTTCAGGTAAAAGCAGGCGGGCTTTTTAGGAGAAGGCTGAATGTAATGACGCATTTTGTATTGTCGGAGGTGCGTCAATACAGATTTGACAATACGAAAAACGCACTGCACAAAAGGAGAAAACGATTAACAATCTGTTGGTTACATGAATATTATTTGTTTTGAAAAATGGAGAAAGGTGCGTATATTTATGAGTTGCACGCAAGCGGGCGAGAGTGCAGCGGCAAAGAAATAGCGAATTGAAATAAAACGAAAAATAAACCGTCCGACAAGGACATAAAAAAGGAAAAGCGATGAATAAAATTTTTGAAAGAGTTTTGATAATCACAGGTATTATCATGGTTATACTAACAGCCTGCGAAAAACCGGAAGAACCAAAAGTTCGGGATCCATTAGCTTACGATAATATTAATCAGTTTATTGTGAAAGGTCAGGGTTGGAAGCAAATAGTAAAGGATAAGGCACAATTTGTGCTCGGCGAGGCGGATTCAATATCATATTCAAACGAACCCAGTTGGAGTGGGGCGGCATTTACTTTTGCACACTACAAACATTCATATGGTACATTTCCTGCAATGGACGGTTCGACAGTTTGTATTCCTATGGCTGCGGAATTTGTATGGCAATTCACCAATCTAAGTGATGTTATTCCAAATTTATATCCCGGGATAAGTGAAACCATGTCATTTCTTAATTTCTCTACTACTTCCGGTGCTTACAATAATCTTATTAACGGCGGAACAACAAATGGAGTGATAGTCAAAATAAATCCTTCGAATTCTGAAATAAAAGAATATCATTTCAACAAACGTCCCGACATCGTTCTTGCAACATATCCGTCTACCGCTGAATTGAATATGGCTTCCAATGCAGGAATAGAAATGATAATCAGGCCAGTATGTTACGATTCGTTTGTTTTTATAACGCATAGGGATAATCCCGTAGAAAGCCTTACTGTTGATCAGGTTCAAAAAATATACAGTGGCCAAATAACCAACTGGAAAGAGGTGGGCGGCAGAAATGAAAAAATTGTCGCTTATCAGCGCGAGCCTAACTCAGGAAGCCAAACAGCAATGGAAGAGTGGGTTATGAAAGGAATCAAAATGACCAATCCACCCATGGCACAATTAGCCATGGGAATGGGGATGCTAATTGAAGTAGTTGCCGGTTATGAAAACGGAACTATGAGTTTGGGATATACATATAAATATTATGTTGACCGGCTATATACAAGCCCTGATATTAAAATTCTAAAAGTTAACGGAGTAATGCCTTCGGATGAAAATGTAAGAAATAGCAATTATCCATTTATTGCGCCGTATAATGCCGTAATACGTTCAACAGACGTAGATGAAGTAGGAGGAAGGTTTATGAACTGGATACTGTCAGACGAAGGGCAAGCATGTATAACACAGGCTGGATATGTAAGTATTAGAGAGTTATAATCGAAAAAAGATGCAAAAAAAGATGCCAGCGTACAACTGGCGGTTTGGCGCAAGTGGGGGGTAAAGTGCTTGCCCGAATTTTGGTGCGTCCTTTAACTATCGGTGGTTGTCCGAAGTGTGTGCTATTGAACCCCCAACTGCGCCAAGCCGCCAGGACGTTGGCTGTAAGTGTAGGGTGACAGTGCGTGAAAACAGTGTCAGACTTACACTTACGACAACGGGAGGCAAGACACTCGCGAAGCCGAAAGAGCGGGACAAATTGTCGTTTTTGGTTTATCCATGTTAGCCCTGACAAGTGCTTTTGCACAATGTGTTGAAGTAAAAGGCGTTGAAACTCGAAAAGTCAATGAATACAGCGAAAAAGGCTTTGAGTTTAACAACTTAAAATAGTTACACAAAATGCCCATAAATAATACTGCATACTTTGCACAATAAAATATGCAGTAAATTCGTTTTCGATTTTAAAATACTGCATATTTTTTGTACTTTTGCAGGCAGAAAAAACATAAAGATATATGAGAAAATTTGATTATTCGTTCTTGAAAAACGCATTATTGCCGACCGGTTTGCTTGGCATTACCAATAGCATTGCCGAACTGAAAGCACTTGATAAAATCCGCAAGCGTGATTTTCGGAATATTTTTACAAAATTGGAAAGCATAGCCAAAGTGCAATCGGTTAAAGGGTCGAATGCTATTGAGAATATTATTACCACCGATAAGCGTATTGAGGAAATTGTCAATCAATTGTCTGCCCCGTTAAACCACAATGAACAGGAAATTGCAGGTTATCGCGATGCTCTGAATGCTATTCACAGCGGTTTTGAAAACATTTCGCTTGACGAACAAAGTATTTTAAATCTTCATTCCGTCTTGCTTTCCTTTACCGAAACGGGTGGAGGCAACTATAAAACTTCCGACAATGTAATTTTGGAAATTGACAGCGACGGCAACCGAAGAATACGATTCATGCCTACAAAAGCAACTGAAACACAACAGGCTATGCAACAACTTATTTATGCGTTCATTGACGCAAACAGCGACAGCGGAATTAATAAATTGCTTTTAATACCTTGTTTCATTCTTGATTTTTTGTGTATTCACCCATTTTCTGACGGAAACGGAAGAATGTCGAGGTTACTTTCTCTACTATTGTTATATAAAGCAGGTTTTGACGCAGGAAAATATATTTCTTTTGAAGAACAAATCAATAAAAACAAAAATTCCTACTACGAAGCGTTGCGAAAATCTTCTGAAAATTGGGATAGTAACACGAATGACTATTTGCCATTTATCGAAAATTTTATTTTTACGCTACTCATTTGTTACAAAGAACTTGACAAGCGTTTTGCCCTTATTCATTCAAAAAAGGTTTCAAAACGGGAACGGGTTGAGCAAACAATACTCAATAGTTTGTTACCACTCGGCAAGCGGGAAATCAATTATATTTTGCCTGACATTTCGGTGACAACCATTGAAATAGTTGTTTCTCAAATGATTAAACAAGGGAAAGTTAAAAAAATAGGAACATTTAAAGATGCAAAATATATCAAAAATTGACAAAGAGAAAGTACGGCACAAACACCTGCAGCCAACAAGCGGTTTGGCGCAATGGCGGGTGTGTATCCGCTCAAACGGCAGTGCGATTTTGCGAGGTTTCGTGCCCGCACAAACGGCTGTGAGCCGCCACTCCGTTAAGTGCAATTGCAGACAATGCAACCGGACAAATTAGTGAATGAATAAACTTTTAAAAAACAGAATATGAAGACAAAACAATTATTTTTACTTGCAATTTTTCTTACGTTTTCGGGATTTTCATTTGCCCAAAATATAAAGGAAATGTATCCTCAATTTGGACGTTCACTCGAATTTGACCCAAAAATTGCTAAACAATTTGAAAAAGCAGAAAAAATCGTGAATGATATTGAGTGGGATTTTTCAAAATTGACAGAAGAAGATAAGCGGTTTTTCAAGCAAATCGGTTACGACTATGAAACCGACGAATATGCAGTGTGGTATTACAATAGCGGTGCAATTGGTTGCAGTTGGTATTGCGGTGGTTGGGTTGATAGTATTTCGGCTTCTTCGTATCTGAAATCAAACCGTTCAACAATAAATTACCTGCCCCAAAATGCACATAACGAAACCTATAAAACCGCTTGGGTTGAAGGTGTAGAGGGTTACGGCATTGGCGAATATATTACCTATCATTTCAGTTGGAATAACCCAAGAATTACAACAATCCATATTGCAAACGGCTATGTTAAATCGGAACAGGCGTATCGTGAAAACTCTCGCGTAAAGAAACTTAAAATGTATATAAACGATAAACCAATTGCCATTTTAAATTTGGAAGACCGTCGGGTTGTACAGTTTTTTGGTTTTGAGCCAATAGGAATGGGTAAAATGGGACTTTCTGACAATGAACATCAGAATCAGGATTGGACGGAATTGGAGAAATTGCCGGATTGGACCATAAAATTTGAAATTATCGAAGTATATCCGGGTGATAAATATGACGATACGGCAATTACCGAAATCAGTTTTGATGGAATTGACGTGCATTGTTTTGGTGCGGGAACGCAAATTTTGATGTCTGATAATTCGCTGAAAAACATTGAATTAATTCAGGCGGGCGATGCAGTAAAAAGTTACGATTTTGAAAATGAAAAATTAATGGACTCAAAAGTTACAAGGTTGGTTTCTGCCACTCATTCCAATCTTTTGAAATTGAAATTTGCCGATAATGAAATAATTACAACCGCCGACCACCCGTTTTGGACTGAAAGAAATGTTTGGTCTGCGGTAAATGCCGAAAAAGCGAACGGTAATTATTTCCAGGAAACAAAAGTTGAAAGTTTAAGCGTTGGCGACAAAATTTTCATTCCCGGGAAAAATATTTTTTCTGAAATTATTGAAATAAAAAATATTAACGGGCGACAAATGACATATACGATTGAACTTTCCGAAAGCGATAATTTTATAGCAAATGGAATGTTGGTAAAAACGGAAATTGCGAAATGAAAATAACTGCACTTAACGGGTGGTTTCACGCAAGCAGACGAGAGTGCAGCGGGACAAAATGATTGATTTGAAAAAGGAATATGGAACTGCAAACGAAAATCCGCATAAATTTTTACGGATACGATACGGATATAATACAAATATTTTGTATCTTTGCAGGGTATAAGCGCCGATTTTTCAGATATGCTATTCGAGGGTTAAACATAAAATATATGGGACATGAAAATAAATACATTAAAATTCAACGTGTTACTGCTCATTGTAGCAGCAGGTTTTTCTTCCTGTGCCAAAATTGACAGTTCGGCACTGAACAGCCTTATTGATGACAGGGACAGTTCGGCAATCAATAATCCCATTGATGACGGGGTTAGTCCGACCGATCTTACTCCCGACAAATTCAGGCTGATAAAAATTCTTAAATATTCCAATTCCACGGCTTCCAGACTTGCGGGCGAAACCGTATATGAATACGACCCGGCGGGAAATATGATCCGGGAATCGCTTTACGAATATTACAACGACCTTTCGACAAAAATTCTCTGGATGTATAGGGAATACGAATATTCGGGAAGTAAAAAAACAAAAATGAAAATATTCGACGGCGAAGCGGGAAATCCCACATTGGGTTCGTATTATGTCTATACTTACCGGGGAGACCTGCTTGTAAAGGAAGAAATTTACGATGGACGCTTCAATAGCCTTATCACATCCACCGGTTATGAATACGACGGAAAAGGCAACCTGATCAGGGAAGATCGGTACGACCACCGTTATTATGGATTGCTGGGCAGTTTGAAATATGTTTATGACGATCAAGACAGGTTGATTACGGTATTGACAACCGATGGCGTCCTTGATTACTATCCGTGTGAAAAATATGTATATGACGATAACGGGAGAGTGATAAAATTGGAATACCATGAATATGAGGGTTTGGCAAGTTATACCGAAAAAACGTATAACGGAGCAAGTGAATTACCAGACAAAGAGTTGCTTTACGATAAAAACGGGAATCAGTACAGGAAACTTCAACATTATTACGACGAATGGGGAAACCTCACGGAAACCGTTATAAATGACGAGTGCTCGATGTTCAAACGAAAATACAACGGCAAGTTGCTAATGGAAGAAATTCTTTACTGGTGGCATGAGTACGGATATTTCGGAACGGGTCAGATGCCGGAAAACGGAATGTCAAGATATGAATATGAAGAGTTCTGATCCGTAAAATTCTCCGTCGGCGCGGATTTGCAAGTTCGGTACAGCGGTTGCAAACCGGTGCGAACGACGGACAATCCCGACAGAAGTTTCAAGAAAAAACACTATTTTTGGACTCGTAAAAAGACATAAGAAATATGCTGAAATCAGGAGAAATAAAGGAATTGTTCGTGCAATTTGAAAATGCCGCCGCCGAAATCGAAGGCGTGGACTGTTGGAGTGCAAGGGAATTGCAAAAGTTGCTGGGCTATTCCAAATGGGAAAATTTTTCCAAAGTAATTGATAAAGCCAAATAATCTTGCGAGAATGCAGGCGAAAATGTGATCAACCATTTTCCTGACGTCAGGAAGATGGTTGAGATAGGCTTGGGCGCTGAAAAAGAGATAGATGACATACTTTTAACTCGTTATGCCTGTTATTTGGTGGCGCAAAACGGCAACAGCAAACCGACGTCGGCAGAAAGAAAGTGAGTACAAATGAAAAAAGATTTGTTTTTAAACAGAAATGCAGTATCTTTGCATTGTTGAAATTATAGATCAATAAAATATGGAATATACAATTCTTATTAAACAGAACCCGCAAAGCGGATGGTTCATAGGACAGTGTGAAGAAATTCCGGAAGCGGTTACACAGGGTAAAGACATGGACGAACTGATGTTCATGATGGAAGACGCTATTGAACTGGCTTTGGAGTGCAGGCGTGATGAATTCCGTGAAACTTTTAGCGATTCAAACACTATAGTCCGAAAATTAACAGTAGGTAATGAAAAGAAATTTATTGATAAAGTATTTGGACAAAAAGAATTGCATACTGTATAGAGAAGGGAGTAATCACTCCATGTTTCGCAATTCTGAAAACGGAAAAAAATCAGCCGTGCCAAGACATCCAAATATTGACGAATACCTTGTATTTGATATTTGTAAACAATTGGGTATTCCGAAACCTAAAATCAATTAAAAGACTAAGTTTACAGTAGTCATTTTTACTCACCCTACTCTACAATACTTCACCACCCACACACCATCATTCCAACCGCGGACTTTCAAAACCCAGTTTCCGCAAGCCGTTTTGCACGTCGGGATGACTCATGAACAGGTTCCACAGCAGTTGGGAACGGTGGTTTTCAATCATCACGGCGATGGGACCCTGGTCAATTGCCAGATAGCGTTGCGGATACCAGTTGTCCGTTTCGCTGAACGCGTCGTAAAAGCCGTATTCACCGAAAAGCGTGTCGCCTTTCGCGTAGAGATAGCGCATGACTGCCATGGATTCTTCCGGCGTGTAAACGATGGACGACAGCGCGGCGGTCGGCGTAATGACGCCATGGTCGGCTTTTTCAAAGGGAGCATGACCGGCGTAACCCTTCACGGAATAACTCGAGGTCAGTCCCCAGCAATTTTCGCCGTAGCCCTTGTAGCCCTTGGGATTGCGGATGCAGTAGGCGCGGTTAATCAGGGTTTGGTTTACGTTTTCCGTCCAGTAGTCGGCGTAGCGGTCTTTCAGCCCGCGCGGGTCAAGTCCGAGAAAGGAGTAATGCTCCCAAAACAACGGTCCCGCCGGACGAACCTGCTGGTACATTTGCAGCGGATAGCCTTCGACTTCGCTTGAATCCGCCAGTTTTCCGTTCATCGCCCAGCCCTCGTGATAGACCTCCGGCTGTACGCCGTGCGTGGGCGAAGCCGCCGCCAGGATGTACATAATCAGGCACTCGTTCCATCCGTACACCGGAAAATTCATTTCCCATCCGTATTCGGGACTCCAATGCCAGTACAGTACGTTCTGACCGCTCCTGTACCAGTCGAAATCCACTTCCCGCCAGATTTTGTCAATCCGCGCGGCAAGCGCTTTTTCCGCTTCGTTGCCGTCTTTATAATACTGATGGACACAGAGCAATCCCTGCATCAGGAAAGCCGTTTCCACCAAATCGCCGCCGTTATCTTTTGTACCGAACGGCTTTACCTTACCCGTTTCGCCCACCCACCAGTGGGGAAATGCGCCGTGAAAGCGGTCGGCTTTTTCGAGCCAGTCCACGATTTGCGTAAATCGCTGCACGCCCTGCTCGCGGGTCATATAACCCCGTTCGACGCCTGAAATGATAGCCATAATGCCGAAACCGCTCCCGCCGGAGGTAACGACATTCCGGTCGTTTTGCGGATACTCGCCG
>JAITMT010000476.1 GCA_031277235.1 Tannerella sp. | reverse complement strand
TCTCATCGCAAAATCCGTATTTTCTTTTGTCATTGTTCGCTCGTTGGAAGTCAATTCAATCTGAATAGGAGCAGCCATGACTTTTTCCACAGAATCCGTTGGATCCGTACCCTCAATTTCGGGAGTCTCCGGTATTTCTGGAATCTCCATCTCTTTGTTTTCGCAGGAAAAAAGCAGAAAACAAAACGCTAAACTTATCAATATCTGTCTCATCATTTTTGGATTTAAAATTAATATCAAGCGTCAAAGATACGACTAAAAAATTAAAAAACAAAAAAATATGAAACTTTTTTATTCAATTACAGTTCATGCAGTATATTGATACCCCGTAATCTTCTCTATTTCAGCAATTATCGGAGTGAAAACGTCGGTATCGTAATTGGAAATTTTACCCTGCATCGCCATACAGAGACGCTCAAAACCCATTCCGGTGTCGATCACTTTGTTGGGCAGCGGCTCCAGGGAACCGTCCGCCTTTCGGTTGTACTGCATAAAAACGAGATTCCAGATTTCAACGACCTGCGGATGACCGGCATTCACCAGCGCAAGTCCATCCGTTTTTTCTCGCTCGCTGTCGGGACGCAGGTCAACATGAATTTCGGAACAGGGACCGCAGGGACCCGTATCGCCCATTTCCCAAAAATTATCCTTTTTATTGCCGTCAATGATGCGTTCCTTGGGCAAAAACTGTTCCCAGTAACCCGCAGCTTCGTTGTCGCGGGGGAGAAGAAGCCCCTCCCCAACCCTCCCTTCAGTGGAGGGAGTTTCCCCCCTTGGGGGATTAAGGGGGGCTTCCTTTTCCCCCTCAAAAACAGTAACATACAAGCGATTCTTATCCAATTTCAACACTCCGGTCAGAAATTCCCAGGCATATTCAATCGCCTCCTTTTTGAAATAATCGCCGAACGACCAGTTGCCGAGCATTTCAAACATTGTATGATGGTAAGTATCGTGTCCAACTTCCTCCAAATCATTGTGTTTGCCCGAAACGCGCAGACATTTCTGGCTGTCCGCCACGCGCGGATATTTGATCGGATCGTTGCCCAGAATAATATTTTTGAACTGATTCATACCCGCATTGGTGAACATCAGCGTCGGATCGTCCTTGATAACCATCGGCGCCGACGGCACGATTTTGTGTCCTTTACGCTCAAAAAAATCGAGAAAAGCATTGCGAATTTCCTGTGAAGTCATCTTTATTTTTGTTAATAATTGATAAAACTGTTTGCAAAAATACAGTAAATATTTAACTTTGCCCTTAATTATGCAATAATTTTTGTAATATGGGACTATTTGGAACTCGGAAGAAGTATTATAAATTTAACGATAAAACGCTTGAATATGAGAGGGTTTTTCCTTCGGCAAAAGAGCGTTTTTTCGTTGTTTTGCAGAATTTAAGCATGGGTTTGCTCATTGGCGTCGTCTCGTTTTTTCTGTTCCTGCATTTTTTGAAATCGCCCGAAGAAATATTGCTCAAAAAGGAAAATCAGTTGTTGCAGACGCATTACGAGATGTTATCCAACGAGTTAGACCAGGCGAATAATATTTTGGGAGATTTGCAACAGCGGGACGAAAAACTGTATCGCGCTATTTTTCACGCCGATACGATTCCGCTGTCCATGCGTTCCGCGGGATTCGCGGGCGCCAAAAAATATGATTATCTCAAGGGAATGAACAATTCGGAAATTGTCAGAAAGACAACCCAAAAGATGGATTTACTTAGAAATCAATTATATGTGCAGTCCTATTCGCTCGAAGAACTGATTTCGATCGGCAAGGATATGGAAAACCGCCTGCAATGTCTTCCGGCGATACAACCCGTTGCCAATAAGGATCTTAAGCGCACGGCTTCGGGATACGGAATGCGGATGGATCCGATTTATCATATTCCGATGTTTCATTCGGGAATGGATTTTACGGCTGAACCCGGCACGGATATTTACGCAACAGGCAATGGCACAGTGGTTTACGCCGAATGGAAACAGGGCTACGGGAATTGTATCATCCTGAATCACGGTTACGATTTTGAGACGTTATACGGTCATCTTCAGGATTATAAAGTAAAAGTAGGTCAGAAAGTAACGCGCGGCGAGGTGATTGCAACCGTCGGAAATACCGGGAAATCCACGGGTCCCCATTTGCATTACGAGGTGTGGTATAAGGGTCAAGCCGACAATCCCGCGAAATATTACTATCAGGATTTGACGCCGGAAGAATATGACCGGATGTTGCAAATCGCTGAAAATCATGGTCAGGTAATGGATTAGCGCGATGGAAAAGATGTATTATTCAATCAGGGAAACGGCAGAAATAGTCGGCGAAGCAGAATCCACGTTAAGATACTGGGAATCTGAATTTCAGGATATTATCTCGCCCAAACGCAACGAAGGCGGAACGCGGTTTTACGCCGAAAAGGACATGGAAGACGTCCGGCTGGTGCAGTTTCTGCTGCGCGATCAGAAACTGACGCTGGACGGCGCCCGTAATGCGTTGAAAAACAACAGGGACGATGCTGTCAAACAGGCAAAAATGATGTGGCATTTGCAGCGAATCCGCAGTGAATTGCTGGCATTGAGAAAGGCATTTGACGAAGCGGAAAAAATCAGAAACGGAGCTTAAAATGTTCATAGTCATCGCCATCATGTTTGCCGGAATCGCGGTCGGATATTTTTTCAGACGCTGGGAGCGATTGAAAAACATCAATTTCCTGATAATCATTATTATTTGTCTGATGCTGTTTCTGTTGGGCGTTTCCATCGGATCGAACAAATTGATTGTAAAGAATATCGGAACGCTTGGTTGGCAGGCGTTTATCATCGGTACGGCGGCAACGCTGGGCAGTATTCTGGCAGGCTGGGGGCTTTACCGGTGGCTTTTTAAGAAAAGGGAAAAATAATATGATTACTCCATGCAATACTCAAATCCGGCAATCCGTTAGGATTGCATCGCTCGGTAGAAAGGCTAACCCCTCCAAAGGGAGCAGGATTCTTATGTTGCTTGATAAATTGTCTTTATTTTGGCATTCCGATAGGAATGCATCGCTCGGTAGAAAAATTATCCAACCACAGGACGCATTCCGTACGGAATGCGACCGACAACGGGAAACATTTTCTACCGAGCGATATTCCCTACGGGAATGGAAAATACAGAATTTTAACAGCCTTGCTGTTTTCTGCCAAGCGACGCATCCCATCAGGGAAGCCGACGATATCAGGTATTATGTTGGGAATACATAAGAAATAATTTATAACTATAATAGTATGAACAAATTAACAGTTTTATTTTTATTGATGGGCATGTGTGCATATTCACAAAAAGAGTCCGATTTGATAGCGGACGGAGCGACGGTGCAGTTAGTGGCGGACGGATTCATTTTTACCGAAGGTCCAGCCGTTGATAATGAGGGAAATGTCTATTTCACCGACCAGCCGAACGACCGTATCTGGAAGTGGTCGGCGGAAGACGGAACAGTGTCGCTCTTCAAGGAAGGAGATGGGCGTGCCAACGGTTTATACATTGATAAACAGGGCTTTCTATATTCCTGCGCCGACATGAATAATGAACTTTGGAAATACGACAGGGAAGGGAATCATACCGTCTTAGTCGCTGATTTTGAGGGGAAAAAACTCAATGCGCCCAATGATTTGTGGGTAACGCCCGACGGCGGCATTTATTTTTCCGACCCTCTTTACAAGCGCGACTATTGGACAAGAGATCCTGAAATTCAAACGAATGGTGAAAACGTATATTTTTTAACACCTGATTATCAACGACTCATACAGGTTACGTCGGATATTGAAAAGCCGAACGGAATCGTCGGCACTCCCGACGGAAAACATCTTTATGTGGCTGATATCAAGGCTAATAAAACCTATCACTATGATATTCAACCGGATGGAACCTTGTCCAATAAACAACTTTTCTGCGAGTTAGGTTCCGACGGAATGACGCTCGACAGCGAAGGAAACGTGTATTTATCGGGCAAGGGCGTAATCGTCTTCAATCCGAAAGGCGAAAAAATCGCGCATATACCGGTAGCGGCAAACTGGACGGGCAACATCTGTTTCGGCGGTAAAGACCGGAAAACACTCCTCATCACCGCCAGCGAGTTCCTTTATTCCCTGAAAATGAAGGTTTCGGGAGTGGAATGAGCCCACCGGAGTGGATTTGAAGATTTGAAAATTCGACATTACGGACGTTTTTCCTGTCATTTCGGTGCGGTCGGGAAATCTCACCGCTCGCACCGATTTGTTATTGGTGCGTATCTTTTTTGAGAGTGTTAATTAAAGATAGATAAAAGATATTTTGGAAAAACGTATATCCGTTATACTCATTCAAATAACATGTTATTAACAATGAAATATTTATCATCTCAATGCAATATATTGCTCCGAACGGAGCAAAAAAATGCCTTGTAAAACGTGATAACCTTTCCCTTCTCCGAAGAAGGGAATTATTTCACGTAATTTCCTTGTTGGTACAACGGTTCGTCCGTAATTATTTCTTTTCCGGAGTAGTTGTCGCTGCAGGCGTTACCGTCTCATCCGCCGGGGGCGTGTAATTTTTGTTCAGAAACTCAATTACCTCACTTGTAATATCATACATGTCGTCGGAAAATAAAATGTTATCATTTACTTTTCCATAGATAATATGATAACCCTTGCCTCTATTAAATTCTTTCAGTTGCGTGATAATGGTTTTGCGGAGGTCATCATTCAGACGCATTTGTTCATCGTTAAATTCCTGAGACAACTGTTCTCTCAACTGTTGCAGTTCTTCTTGCTTTTTGACTAAACGCTGTTGTTGAGACCTTGCGCTTTCTTCCGAAACAAAAGTACCTTCTTTTGCTTTCAGATCATAATCATCTACTTCTGTCTGAAATCTGCGTAATCTTTCGTTTAAATTGGCTTGTGAACTTTCATATTTTCGCGTAACCTGTTCGAGCACATCAACCGAATACTGATAATTTTGCATCAGCGAATCCATGTTTATATACGCTATCGGCAATGGATCGTCCGCTATCGAACTGCTGTCCAACGAATCTGTTCCGGAAAATGAAGTCTTTCGGTTACCCGACAAAAATAACGCAAACAAAACAATCACGGCTATGCCTAAAACCGCTTCAATTAAATAATGTACCTTTTCTTTCATATTTTTTTGTATATTTGTGGTCGCAAAGATACGAGTTTAATTCATTACTGCAAGAATTTTACGCTCATAAATTTGTGTATTTTTTAACATTTAAAGGAATTTTAAAGATATTTAACATTTTGATTTTTTAATTTAAAAAATATAAATATATGACTATTAAAGATTTACAACCAAAAACAGTGTGGAACTATTTTGACGAGATTACGCAAGTTCCACGTCCTTCCAAGAAAGAAGGTAAAATCATCGAATACATTGAAAATGTAGCCGTTAAACACAACATTTCAATCAAGAAAGACAAGGTTGGCAATTTGCTGCTGTTCGCAGAGGCAACCAAAGGTTACGAAAACCTCCCCACAGTCGTCTTGCAGGCGCATGTGGACATGGTTTGCGAGAAAAACAACGATGTGAAACATGATTTCGACAACGACCCAATCCGGACGGTTGTTGACGGTGAATGGCTGCGCGCCGAAGGTACGACGCTGGGCGCCGACAACGGTATCGGAGTGGCTGCTGCTCTGGCAGTTATCACCGATAAAAGCGTGGAACACGGACCGGTCGAATGTCTGTTCACCGTGGATGAAGAGACGGGATTGACGGGCGCCAACGCGCTGCAAAAAGGCTTTGTTACAGGAAAAATCCTGTTAAACCTTGACAGTGAGGATGAAGGAGAAATTTTTATCGGCTGCGCGGGCGGTAAAGGCACAATCGCAACCTTCAATTACAAGGCTGCAACTGCTTCAAAAAAAGACAGTTACTTCAAAATTTCGGTATCGGGACTGAACGGCGGTCATTCGGGCGGCGACATCCACAAGGGATTGGGCAACGCCAATAAAATTCTGATGTGTTTTCTGTATCAACTCATTGGAAAATACGATTTTACGCTGGCAGAAATCAACGGCGGGAATTTGCACAATGCCATCGCGCGCGAAGCCTACGCCGTGATTGGTACGGACGCCGAAAACAAGGAAAAAATTCGCGCGATGCTCAACATTTTCGCTTCGGACGTCGAAAAGGAATTGAAAAGCGTGGACGCCAACGTGAAACTGGCGATGGAAACCTCCGAAACGCCTAAAAAAATCATTCCGAACGAAGTGAAAATCAATCTGATATACGGATTGCTCGCCTGTCCGCACGGCGTAATAGGAATGAGCCACGACATTGAAGGTTTGGTGGAAACTTCGACCAATCTTGCTTCGGTTAAAATGCAGGGTAACAATAAAATAGTGGTTGTAACGAGTCAGCGCAGTTCCGTTGAATCGGAAAAAAATACCGTAGCCGACCAGGTGGCAGCCGTTTTCAAACTGGCGGGCGCCAAAGTCGTTCACGGGGACGGTTATCCGGGCTGGGCGCCGAATCCCCATTCAAAAATTCTCGAAACAGCAAAGGAAAGTTACAAAAGACTGTTCGGAAAAGACCCCAAAATCATGGCGATACACGCCGGTTTGGAATGCGGTCTCTTCCTCGAAAAATACCCGTATCTCGATATGATTTCCTTCGGACCGACGCTCCGCAGCGTACATTCGCCCGACGAACGCATTGAAATCAAGACCGTTGACATGTGGTGGCTGCATTTGCT
>JAITMT010000464.1 GCA_031277235.1 Tannerella sp. | reverse complement strand
GCAACTCGGTTTTGTGAATACAGCCACAAAAGAGACCCGTGGTGCACAGATTGGCTTTGTCAATACAACAATACGGGGAATGGACGGTTTACAACTCGGTTTTGTGAATGTCGCAAAACAGAAATTAAAGGGCGTACAACTTAGCTTTGTAAATTACACGGACAGTGTAGAGAAAGGTGTTCCGATAGGATTTTTATCTTTTGTCAGACGGGGTGGTTATCAGGCTGTTGAATACAGCTTTACGGAATTTTACCCTGTAACTGTCGGATTCAAAACAGGCGTTGAAAAATTCTATACTTCCATCTTTTTGGCTTATAATCCTTCCCGGGATTTTGCCTGGAATACTGTTGCCACGGGGATTGGAATAGGTTCTGTCATATCTCTGAAAAACTCTTTCTTTTTTAACCCCGAACTCACTTTCCTGACTCCATTGGGTAAAAATGCGGAGAACAGGCAATTGACAAGTTTTGTTCCATTTTTTGGATACAACATCAATAAACATTTCAGTATCGTAGCAGGACCTTCCGTTACCTGGAACTCCAAAAATGATAATGACGATTTGCAAAAGCCGATTTTTAGAATTGCAGATTTTGAAATTAGCGACGATCATCATATTGTTGTTGGCGCGAGGGGCGGTATCCGGTATCGTTTTTAGGAATTAGAAACTGCGCTGCTTATTTATTATCAACGCCACAGCGCAAACCGCAATCCCTTCCTTGCGTCCCACAAAGCCCATTTTCTCGGAAGTAGTCGCCTTGATGGAGACGTCGGTTTCGGGGACTTGCATCGTTTCGGCAAGCGTTTTTTGCATTTGTGGAATGTAGGGCGAGAGTTTGGGCTGTTCGGCGATGACGGTGGCGTCCATGTTGCCCAACTCGTAGCCTGCGTTGCGGAGCAACTGCATCGTTTCGCGCAGCAGGATTTTACTGTCTATATTTTTGAATTGAGGGGACGAATCGGGAAAATGGTAGCCGATGTCGCGCATGTTTGCCGCACCGAGCAAGGCGTCGCAGACGGCGTGTATCAGTACGTCGGCATCACTATGTCCCTGCAATCCAAGGGGATAGTCTATTTTTACGCCGCCGAGCCACAACTCGCGACCTTCGGCAAAAGCGTGTACGTCGTATCCGAAACCGATGCGCATTTTTAGTGTGTAGTTATTAGAGTGTAGTGTGTAGTTATTCGAAGAGACCTTTCAGTCCGTCCATGTCGAAGGAGAGGGTGAAGCGCAACGTCTGGTCGAGCGGGTTGCTCGGTACGGTGCTGATCAGGTAAGCCGCGTCCAGATTGAATACGTTCATTCTCAGTCCCGCGCCGAACGTGAAATACTGGCGGTTTCCTTTCATCTGATTTTCATAGAAATAACCTCCGCGCACGAAAAATTGACTGTTGTAGTTGTATTCGGCTGCAAACGAGAGATTTATCTCTTTCATTTCCTCACTTGAGCCGCCCGGAGCGTCGCTGAACGATTTCAACATGCCCGTAATCGGGTTCATCGTGTTGTATTCGTCGTAGCGCAGATCGTAGGCTTCTTCCTCCTCGCCGTCGAAACGGATGGGTTTGGAAGGCACGAGATATTTGTTGGCGTCAATATAAATACCGAGTTGGTTGTATTCGTCAAGCGGCATCAAAACGCCGGTTCCGATGCGCAGGTTGGTCGGCAGAAACTGGTTGGTCGTACCGCCGTCGTAAGTGATTTTCGTGCCGATATTGGAAATATTCATACCCGCGCTCCACAGACATTCGCTTTCGCCCATCATGAAATATCTTTCGCCGTAAAAACTGACGTCGGCGGCGGCGGCGTTGCCCGGTTGCAGTTCATAATCGGCGTCGGCACCCATGTCGGAACGGATGTAGCGCCCGGTTACGCCCATGGAAAGATTTTCGTTCAATTTGATGTTATAGCCCAAATCAACAGACATTTCATACGGATTAATATTCAGATATTCAACGCCTCCAATGTCCGTCAAGGGCACGGCGCCCAGCGAAAAATAGCGGATGGAAGCGCCGATGGCGTGATTGTCGTTGGGACCCAGTTTGTAATATCCTGAAAGATAGGCAAGTGCCACATCATTAACCACTTTCCGCATCCAGGGCGTGTAAGACAATCCGACGCCGGCTTTGCTTTCCATAAAGGCATATTTTGCCGGATTCCAATACTGCGAAGCAATATCGGGCAGGGTGGAAGCGCCGTTGTCGCCCATGCCGCCGCCGCGTGCATCGGGAGCGATGGAAAGCGACGGTACAGCCGTATTCAACGGACTGAACTGATTTACACGGTCTTCTTCGTCCGGATTGTTTTGAGCCTGTACAAGCACGGTAGAGGCTAAACATATCATTATCAATAAATTGATTTTTAATATTTTCATATTCTATAAAATTCTAATGTTTCATTAAAACTGACTTTTCCTGTTTTTATTGTGCAACGATGATTAATTTATTTGTTTTTGAAACTTCCGGCGAGTTGTTGGAACTCAGCACCGCCCGGTAAATGTAAATTCCCGGACGCAGGCGGGCGCCCGCATTGTTGGTCAAATTCCAGCGAACGGTGTAGGCGTCCGACACGCCGGAAACGCCCTGCTCTTCGTATCGCCAGTGCATCTGTCCGGTCATGTCATAGACTTCGATGCGCATTTTCAGCAATGTTTCGGGAATATCGTGCATGATTCTGAAATTCACGAAATCGCGCGCGGGCGAAGGTCCTGCCGTCAGTTGCGTGATGGTCGGCTTGTAATTGTCCGTAACGTTGAAAGTCAGCGTTTGGGTACTCGAATTATTTTGAATGTCCCACACCTTAAATTCGGCTGTATGCCTTCCGGTTTCGAGCGGCGGAATCGGAAACTTCACAATTCCCTCATTATCTAGTCCTTCGAGATGCGTTTGATAATAATTGTTCAGCGAGTAACTGAGCGCCGAATTTCCGTCAATCGTCAGCATAATATCGTGTCCTATACTGCTTCCGCCCACGTTGATGCCGCTTTCGTCCCATACGATTGCCGTCAGGACGGGCGTGCTGTTCACCCTGCCGCCTTCCTGAAAATCGGACGTATTGAAATACAGGGATCTGATTTCGGGTCCGGTCAAATCGGGAATCACCTCATCGCTCGTGCCGCCGATGGTGAAATTCTTGAAAGCACCGCTTGCCTCTTTTTGCGTCGAACCGTCTGAAGCATAGAGGCTTACCTTACCGGCTAAATTGGAATAGGAAATATCTTTCGGGACGGTGAAGGAAAACGAAAATTCGCCGTTGCGCACCGAATCGTTCCCCAGATAGATGGTGTTCGGATAGTCGTTGTACGTGAGTGCTTGACCGGTACGATTGTTATCCAACGTTGTGATACTCACTTCGCTGTCGAAAACTGTCGCCGACAGTAAACCGTTGAAATCATTGACCGCTTCACCATCTTGATTGACGATTCTTCCGGAGAAATTCACCCTTTCAAAGGCTTTGATATTGATCGGCTGCTCGGAAACCGGAACGCCGTTGATGGCGGTGATTTGCATATCGTATTCATCGGGATAAGCCAGCGTTAAAGCGGGGTCTCCCAGTAAAATAAAACTTAATTTATAAAAATCCGAATAAGCATTTTTCGTATTTTTCAATACTTCGCCGAGCGTTTGATGGCGCCCGTTTTGTTTCTCAAACAGATTATTTATCATCAGTTTGTTAATATCGAAATTTGGTTCCCTCCAGGCAACCCGCACAGTTGCATAGAGCGCAATTCCACCGCTCCGCTTGTTGAGAAAAACGTTTTCGCCAGCCGAAGTGGTCGGCGCGTCAAACGGCGCAAAATCGCAGGCAGCCGTTATCCACAGCGGAAGATTGGTATAACCCGCATTGATGATATCCGTCTGATTGATAACACGCTCTTCCGACCAGGATTCCGCATCGCCATGTCCGGTATAGTTGATGACCAGCACGCCGTTTTTCAGTTCCTTTTGGATGTTGTTTTTTACATCGGGATACGACGGTTTTCCGCCCGAATAACTGATTTTGAACGCATCGAAAAACAGTTTGTTCGTAATGTATTGCGGAAAATTGTCTTCCAGAATTTTGGTCAGCAGATATGACTGTTCCATGTGTCTGGGCGTGTAAGGGGGATCCTCAGTCGCATTTCCATCGTCGGCAACAAAACAGAGTTGATTTTTCCAGGCGCCCTGTTTTGTATTTTCCATATATCCAATCACCTTATCCACTGCATTTTGCGCCTGTTCCAGCGTGCTTACCGGAAATCTGCCGATTCCCAAATCCAACGAAGCAGCGATTGGGTTTCCTCCCTGATTATCACGCAAGAAACCAAAATAATCGTCCGACACGTAGGAAAATTGACCGAGCGTTTCTTTCGATTGATAGGTAAGCAGATAATTTTCAGAGGTATTCGACGCCCATTCGGCAGTCAGCCGGCGATTGTCGAACCGTCCGTCGCCAAACAGCAGCAGAAATTTCGGCACGTCGGCGTCCGACGTTCTGCGGTCATAGAGCATCTTCATAAAACGGCGTATGCCGGTGGCTTCAGGCGTTCCGCTCGAAAATTCGTTGTAAACCTGTTCGGGCGTAACAACGGCGACAGCAAAATTATTGTACGCGCGATGCGCCTGAGCCAATCTTTCCGCCTGCGCCACAAAGGCTCTCGGCGCAAGGATAATCATCTCGGTTTGCGGCAAGGCGTGCAGATTTTGATTGGGCACTTCGCCTACGGTTTCGGGCGCGGGTATCTCTTTGCTCACATCTACCACCGCAAATTCCTGCAAAACCGGGTCTGCTGCCAT
>JAITMT010000457.1 GCA_031277235.1 Tannerella sp. | reverse complement strand
TTTTTTTCTTCTCCTGCGCTCTTTCCCATGAACTTATTCCTTCAAAAAATGACGGTACGAACTTTTCTTTGTTCCCTCGTACTACATCTTGTTTATGTTAATTCTTTCAAAGAACATTGCTTTATTCAGCGTTTCCGATAACTTTTTATCGGGTATTTTTTTCAAAAGCGGGTGCAAAGATATGGACTATATTTTTACCTGCCAAATATTTTTGCAACTTTTTTTCACTTTTTTTAAAACTTTTTTTTATCTCGCTTGTTATCAGATGATTATATTTTAAGAAAAATGAGTATCCGTATATTCTCCTAAAATCCCGTTAGGGATGTAATATTGGTAGAACAAACGGTAATTCCCGGAAATGCGTGCCTTCAGGTACGCGATATGGGTAAATGATTCAACATATTGCGTACCTGAAGGCACGCCGATTGAGGAGATAATCTATTTTCTACCAATATATTGTCCCGACGGGACAGATCTATGAAACATCAATCATGGTATTGCATGATTTTTTAGGTTCTTATACGGACATTCATATTAAGAAAAAATTGTATTTTACGTGGTGGCGGCTTCACGCAGTGGCGGGTTCACTCCGCTCGTACGGGAACGAAACTTGCAAGTTCGCACTGCCGTTTGTGCGGTGCTACACCCGCCATTGCGTGAAACCGCTCGTTAGGTGCAGGTAATTTCAATATAGTAACCCGAACATCCAAAGTGGTATCTTGTTGTTATGTCCAATCTCAATATCGTCGGCTACCACAAAACTGTTTGGAATGTCTTTGATTTGCTCAAAAGATTTCTTCTTTCCGCCGACTTCAAAAGTGTAGTTCCCTATCACAAAATCGCCTTGTGGTGCAAGAATAACATCGGCAACGGCACTTAACTGATTAACAAAAAATGTTTCTCTTGCACTGCCAATGTTGGCATTGTCGCCATATAAGTACGACAAATTGGTATTGTTGAGCAAAACCTTATCGGGCTTTGTAAGGTCGCCAATCGTTTTATTTTTGTATGAAACCAAATTCAATAGTTTTGCATTCGCCAACAATGATAAATATTTGACAGTGTTGTTTCTATTGCTGTCTATTGCTGTGCTCAAATCGGTAATTTTCGGCGTGCAGGGAACCAATGTTGCGAGAATTGCCAATAGCCTTTTTAATTTGTACCGAGATTCAAACTCGATATTTTCAATGGCAGGAACATCAATATCAATCACATTATTTACCGCTTCCTGCAATTTTATGTCGTATTTTTTCAGTCCTTCTTTGTAAAATAGATAATAGCCGTTTCTTAAATATTTCTTAAATAAAGGCATTATTTTTATGTTTTCTGTGATTTGAAAGGCAATATTTTGATGATTTTCAACGATTTCTTTCAGCGAGAATACAGGAAAATCGCCGACTTTTTCAAATTTCAAAAATTCTCTGAAAGACAAACCCTCCAAATTTTCATAAACAACCCTTCTTGATAAATCCGCCGTTGATTTGTAAATTTGCAAAAGCGACGAACCTGTAAATACAATTTTCAGTTTGGGAAAACTATCGTAGATATTTTTTATTTCGGTTGCCCAATTCGGATAATGGTGAATTTCGTCCAAAAACAAATGCGTTCCGCCATTCATATAAAATTCATCCGCCAAATCAAAAATTGTATGATTGGCAAACCACGAGTTGTCTAAACTTGCATAAAGGGCTTCGTTTTTGTCTTCAAAAGTTGCTTTAATATGTTGCAGCAATAGGGTTGTTTTCCCGACACCTTTTGCACCGATAATGGCAATACAACGCTCGTCCCAATCCATATTTGAATGGAGGTACCGGAATGTTTTTACCTCTGTTTCCTGTAATAATCGAAGATAAATTTTTACTAAACTGTCCATAATGATTATTTATTTGTTATTGATATTTCTGACTGCAAAGATACAAAAATGTTTCTTATAAATAGCATTATTTTGCAAAAAATGTTTTTTACAAATAGCAAAAATGGATTATTTAGTAGGTTTCACCGCCACTTGCGCCAAACCGCCCGTTGTGCGACGTTTTTTTTATTTGTCACTTGCTTTCCCAATTTTTTTTTGTCAATGCGTAAGCTAAATCGTCAACCCATTTTCCATTTACGAATAAACTTTCAATAAAATGTGCCTCTTTCCGAAAACCAATTCTTTCAACTAATCGGATAGAACGTTCATTGTCAGGGTCAATTGATGTAATTATTCTATGCTTATGCAATTCGATAAATAGAAAGTCGATAATTTTCCTAACGGCTTCAGTTGCATAACCATTGTAATGAAAGTTTTTATTCAATGTACAACCGATTTCAATTTGCATATTTTGCTTGTCCCAAAAATGAACTCCCAAATCTCCGATTAATTTTTGATTTTCTTTCTTTGTGAGAACAAATTGAAACCAAGTTTCTGGCATATTGATTTGTTTTGCTGTTCTATTTATAAAAAATTCAACATCTTCAATAGTTTTAGGAATCCAACCTTGATATTTGTTCGTTTCAGAGTCAGAACGATATTCAAAAATGTTGACTTTGTCCTCAAGTCGAACAGGTCTAATTACTAATCTTTCAGTTTCTAAATTTAAATTCATTTTACGATTTGTTATAATTCAATTTTCTCTAACTTTTCAAGTCTGCTCGCTCTGTCCGCAAATGGCGCACAACGTGCCGGCAGCTTCACGCAGGCGGGGGGCACAAAGGTTCGAGCGGGCGATAAACTTCCAAATTCCAACAAAACTGTCTGCGGGCATACACCCCCGCTTGCGTGAAACCGCTCGTTGGCTGCAGGTGTTTCATTGCAGTTCCTGTTTTAATAGTTCGTATATTTCCTGCCAAGTTTTTTTATAAAACTTAGTGCTTTCATCGGCAAGTTTTGCAAAAGTATCTGACGAAAAAAACTTGTCAGTTGCCGTTTCTTCGTCAATATTAAAATCGAGGATAAATTGCTCTATCAACGGCTCTCCAATTTCAGATATTCCGTATTCTATTTCTTTTGTTTTGTCTGTACAGTCGAGCATTTGAAGCGAACGACCCGTGCAAAAACAGATTTGGTGTGTTTCTTTGACAAATTTCAGTTCTTCCAAAAACTGCTGTTTGGAAACACCTCCTTTCAAATATTTTTTTATTTGTGTCGCAATTTTATCATCGGCAACAGGACCTTCCACAATGTCGTAATCGTGTGTGGGTTGGGGAAGCGCTGTATTTCTGTTCATTGTTACAAAATCAAGCCAATTTTCATCGTACCCGGCAAATTGTAGTGTTTTCAATTTGAAATGTTGAAAAGCATTTTCATTAAATTCAAATTCCGTTACAAATCCTTGTGTGTCATTGTCTAAACCTTTGCGCTCTGCCCAAAATTGTGCTTGTTCCTTGATTTTGGTTACATAAAATCCCTGTCCGAAATCTTTTCCTATTTCGCACTTCGACAAATCAATTTCTTTTATTTGCGTGTAACTTCCGTGATAAACTCTCATCTCATACCTCCGTTTTTGTGGCAAACTTCGTACATACTTCTGACAGCCCAAAACGGATTGTCGGTATGCAATGCCCACCAATGTTTGTTGAGATAGTCAATTCCGCCATACTGTTTCAAGTATTGATATGCTTTTTGCACATTCATTTTATAGGCAAGGGCAAATTCGGGAATAATAAAACTGACAAAACTGATTTTGTCGCTTGTTTCTTTATTTATTGCTTTTGTTTCCATTGGCTTTACATCTTATCAAAGTGCAAAATTACAATTATTTTTTCAAATAACGGCAAACAAAAGATTTGCTGTCCTTTTTTGTAAATTTTAGACAGCAAATCTTTATTTTCCCAAAAGTGCAAAGAAGCCCATAAACATTAATGGAATGACAGCAACCACAATTAATACAATTGCAAGCCAATCGGGAATATCTATTATAAATCTGTTTACTAAAAGAATACCCGAACAAATTCCAAGACCTAACGACCCGTGCGGCTTCACGCAGGCGGGGGGTTCCACTGTCGCTCGGGCGGACGACAAACTTCCAAATTCCCACAAAACTGTCTACGGGCATACACCCTTGCTTGCGCCAAACCGCCAATTATCTGCCGGCGTTTTTTTCTTCCCTTTCGTTACAAACACCTCTTTCATTTACACATTATCCTCAATAAAATGGTTGGGATTTTTGTCCCAATATTTTCGATAGACACGCTCATTCTGTCCGTCAAAGTTTAGCTGATA
>JAITMT010000453.1 GCA_031277235.1 Tannerella sp. | reverse complement strand
ATCAGCCTGAATCCCGGATTTTCGACGTCGCGGATTCCGTTCCTCGAAAACGGCGGAATCTATGCGCAGGCAAACCTTCGCGGCGGCGGCGAATATGGCGAGGACTGGCACATTGCCGGCACGAAACTGAACAAGCAAAACGTGTTTGACGATTTTATCGCGGCGGCGGAATACCTTGTCAATGAGAAATATACGACGAATAAAAAGATTTGCGTATCGGGCGGTTCCAACGGTGGTTTGCTCGTCGGCGCGGTGGTCAATCAGCGTCCCGACCTGTTTGGCGCGGCTTTGCCGGCGGTAGGCGTGATGGATATGCTTCGCTATCACAAGTTTACGATTGGCTGGAACTGGGCGAGCGACTACGGAACGAGCGAGGATGACAAGGAAATGTTTGATTATCTGCACAATTACTCGCCGCTTCACAACATCAAAAACGACGGTACGCCGTATCCTGCCATTCTCGTTACGACTGCCGACCATGACGACCGCGTCGTCCCGGCGCATTCGTTCAAATATGCCGCCACCTTGCAGGCGTCCGAAACGGGCGATGCTCCGAAATTGATTCGTATCGAAACCAAAGCAGGTCACGGAGCAGGTAAGCCTATCAGTAAAATCATTGATGAACAGGCTGATATATATGCATTTGTCATGTATAATCTGGGAATGAAACCGAAGTTTTAGGAATATATTGCCGTGTCAATGATGAAGTATCTGTAAATTTCACTCCAAAGAGGATAGTTTACAGATACTTCATCGCTTGCATGACAATAAATTAAATCGAGAAAATGATGAAAAACATATTCTATTCCACCCTGTTTTGTGCAGGTATTTTTCTCGCATCGTGCCATAACGGCAAGGAAGTGGATACGGATTTGATAACGATTGATTTATCGGAGAATTATCCGCTGAATGACGCGATTCCCATTCAGCAATTGGGGAAAGTTGAGTATATTCCGCTGGAAACGGACAGTGTTTTCTTATGTGATGGACAGAAAGGTATCAGATTCATTAACAATGAGTTCATAATATTCTACAATATCACCAATAACGATTTCCTGATTTTCAACCGGGAAGGGAAAGCCATGAACAAATTCAACCGGCATGGTCAAGGTCCCGGAGACTATTTTGCCGTGTTTGATTTGATGTATGACGAGAAAAGACAGGAATTATTCATGAACAATTCTGACCAATTTTTGCAAATCTATGATTTGCAAGGCAATTTTAAAAGACGGTTAATAAATGTTCGTGATTTCATCCCCGCGGGTTATATAGAATTTTCCGGATTCAATGAAAATCTTTTATTATATTCGACTGAACCGGATTCAAGCGGTGCAAGATTGAACAAATTTATGGTCTTTTCCAAACAAAGCGGTGAAAAAGTGAAAGAGATAATTTCTCTCGATGATCCTGCTACCCGGGAATATTTTACGTCGGGAGAAAGGAGTGTTTTAATAGATAAAATCTATGATAGCGGATATTGGCCAAGAATTGTCGTAAAAGATACTTTCTCGTTTTACAACAGTGAACCCTGGTCTGACACTATTTCTGAATTTTCGGAAGATTTAAACAGCAAAATACCTGTTATTGTCAGACAACCTTCTTTTTTTACCTCTGATTTTAAGGGACTTCTGTTTTTAGACCTTGTTACCCGGGATCATTATTTCTTGCGGTTTTATAGAACACATTCCGATTCGCCGGAACACATGACGGTCAATCGAAAAACAAAACAGATTACCCTGCAAAACTTTTATAATGAGGATGATTTGAATAAAAAAAAGATCTATTTCGGGTTATCGGGTGTAGATGGAATTAGAAAAGTGGATGACAATACGTGTTACATGCTTTTGGACGCTTTCAACCTCAAGGAAGCCTATCATAATGACGAACTGAAAGGCGAACTGAAAGAAATAGCAGCAAAAATCCGGGAAGACGACAATCCTGTACTGATGATAATTGATCTCGAAACCGGTAATAAAGAATAGTTTAAGACTGTCAATTTTACGTCAATTCCTCCAGCCATTCCGCAACTACCGCGTCGCTGGGCATACGCCAATCACCACGCGGCGAGAGACTTACAGACCCTACTTTCGGACCGTCCGGCAGGCAACTGCGCTTGAACTGTTGCGAAAAGAATCGCTGCAAAAACAGCCGCAACCATTTTCGGATGGTTCCTTCGTCGTATTTTTCGCCAAAAGCCTGATTGGCAAGCACTAATATCTTTCCGGGACTCGCTCCGAAACGGATAAAATGATACAGGAAAAAATCGTGCAGTTCGTAGGGTCCGATGATATTTTCGGTTTTCTGTTGGATTTTTCCCTGCCCGTCAGCCGGCGTGAGTTCAGGGCTAATCGGCGTGGAAGCAATGTCTAACAGCGTTTTACGCGCCTGTTCGTCCGTTTCGCGATGCGCCGCCCATTCGACCAGATGTTTAACCAGCGTTTTGGGCACGCCGACATTCACCGCGTACATGGAAATGTGGTCGCCGTTGTAGGTCGTCCAGCCCAGCGCCAGTTCCGACAGATCACCCGTGCCGACGACGATTCCGTTGTGCATATTCGCCAAATCCATCAAAATCTGCGTCCGCTCTCGCGCCTGCGTATTTTCAAACGTTACGTCGGGCGTAACGCCATCGTGTCCTATATCTTTAAAATGCTGAATACAAGCATCTTTAATCGATATTTCCCGGAAAGTAACTTTCAACGATTCCATCAATTGAACGGCATTATGGTATGTTCTGCCGGTCGTTCCGAAGCCGGGCATCGTGATTCCCAGAATGTTACGGCGCGGAATACCCAGCTTGTCAAACGCACGCACCGTTACCATCAACGCCAGCGTGGAGTCCAGACCGCCCGAAATTCCTATTACAGCCGTCTCACAATGAATATGTTGCAAGCGTTTCGCCAGCGCGTTGGTTTGAATATTCAAAATCTCCTCGCAACGCTCTTTCAATACGCTATCTTCCTTGGGAACAAAAGGATACGCATTGATGGAACGCTCAAATTTGCCATTATACGGTGCGAGATAAAAATCTATATATCGAACTTTTCTCTCGAAAATATCTGATTGTGAATAATTTACATTCA
>JAITMT010000444.1 GCA_031277235.1 Tannerella sp. | reverse complement strand
AATTACCTCATTGGCATCAATTACCGATTCATAGAAATTGGTATAAAACGCCTCAAACTCTTCACGATAGCCCTCACCTTCAAAAACCGTAATTTCATAACTCAGATTTCCTTTTTCATCATATTCGTACTCGCCCGTTATCGTTTCTTCCATGTCGTATAAATAAAAAACGTCTTTAACAAGTTGCAAATCATCATTATAAGTGAGTTCGCCTTCCTGATTCAACTGCCATGGTTCTTCGGGAATATCCATTGCGATGTAAGATTTGACCGAATTTCTTAATCCGTTTTCGTTATAGGAAACTTCAATACGCATGATTGTTTCATAATTTTCAGCATCATACACAACCGGACGGTTTTCGTCATCAAACTCTACGGCAGCCATTTCCAGGTATGGTTCCCATTCGAGTGTGATCTCATTATAGGAATATTCATGATCTTCAATCGGATTATTCAAATCCGTCTCCCTGAATACCATCACTGATTTTTCATAGTTTATCCACACATCAAGTGCATAATATTTGGAAGTTGCTTCTATTTCCAATAAACCGTCTTTCAAAGTGTATAAATATACGGTTTTAGATAAAACGGAATCTACCGTATCTTCCCAATAATAAAACGAATAACTCCACACCAGGCTCTTTCGTTCGTTTTCATCATAAGTAATGAATGTTTTACTTGCAAGTTCTTTTTTATCCTCGTCGGAATACATGAAAATAGAATCCGGCAGGTTGTTTTCCGCTCCGGCATAGGTTGTTATCTGTTTTTGATTTTCAACCGGCAGACTTTTGAATAGGCGTTGAATAATCGGCTTTTCTTTCAACACATTTTTAACTTCGACGTTCTGAGCGCTTAATAAATAAGGTAATGCGCATAACAAAAATAATTCCTTTTTCATCTTTTTAAAGTTTTTGATTAATAGACGCCAAAGGTACGATATATTTTTGTAATTTCACAAAATATCCTCAAAATCCTTATCATATTTTCTTTCATTTAATTTGATACAAAGGACAGAATAGATTTTGTGATATCCGAATTATTATCTTTCTTTCAAGGCTTTTTCAATAAATTTTTGATACTGCCTGAACATGAAATGATAAAACGGGGTGAGATTATCGGTGTTTCGCGCCCGTTCCAGCGCTTGAATGTAGGAAATCCGGTTATTCTTGAAAACATAAAATATCGGCAAGTCAAACATTGTCAGCAAGTAATTCATTAGCAGCCGGCTTGTACGTCCGTTGCCGTCGGCAAAAGGGTGTATGCTCACAAAGCGGTAATGCAATTCAAATGCTAATTCACACTTTTGAACAAACGTTTCTACGGTAAGCAGTTTGGCGTTTATATCTTTGACGAGCGTTTTCATCAGCGCGGGCACTTTGGCGCTGTCGGGGAAACGCCGCGCCCCTGCAAACACGTTTAACAGACGGTATTCGCCGCGTGTGCCATCAAACGTACCCGATACGGTATTGAATATGCTGCCTGTATTTTTCATGACCAGCGCCGCGATTTCCCGTATCAGTTTTTCTGTTAGCGGTGCGCGTTCCCTTGCCCTGTTCAGCGTGAAAATCAGGGCTTTCTGGTGGTCTATGACCATTTGCTGTTCAGTAAAAGGTTTGTTTTTGGCAGGTATGTCAAGGTCGAGCAAATTATACACCTGCCCTTCCGTAAGCGTACTGCCCTCGATTGCCGTTGAGTGATAAGTGATTGCATAATAAGTGAATCTCTGCAAATCAACCTGCCCCTGCATCGCCCGCCGGTATTCTTCTACAAGACTTTCCAATTTATTGATCTTATCCATACTCCGTTATTTGCTGCAAAGATATTATTTTTACGGATTATCTTCAAAAAAACAGTTGGATTATCAAAAAGTATTCGTATTTTTGCAGAAGAATTATTTTCACATGAACGCTTTACGGTACCGTCAATCATGAAAAATAAAACAAAAACAGACCTTGAGGAAGCAGGTCTTAAAGGAAAAGTAAAAAGCGTGCGGACTACTATCCGTGATGCGAAAGGAAAATTATATTCCGAGTATGAAGAATTTTACGGCAGAGAGGGAAACCGGACAGAAAAGAGGGTTTTTCATTCAGACGGCGGTTTCACGAAATCTACTTACGACGGTAGCGGCAACAGGATAGACGAGTATTTATTCTGTCCGGACGGCAGCCGTATCACCAAATCGAACGCTGTTTTTGACATTCAAGGCAACAAAATTGAAGATTCCCGCTATCATCCGGATGGCAGTCTCCAATATAGACATACCTATACTTATGATAATCAGGGAAATAGAATAGAAGAAATTCAGTATGACACGACCGGTAGCCTTAAAGAAAAAACGGTATTTACTTGCGACAGTCTCGGCAACAGGGTAGAAGAGAACCGGTATGATGCAACCGGCAATCCTGAAAAAAGAATAAAATTTACGTACGACGGCAACGGCAGAGAAACTGAAAGAAATTTTTATAATGCGGACGACAATCTTCTTTCCCAAAGAAAATTCACTTACGGCAGCCATGAAAATGAAGAAAGTTTTTATGACGCGGAGGGTAATCTGCTCTCGAAAAGAAAATACACTTACGACAGCAACGGGGACGTGGTGGAGGAAAGTTCCTATGACTCAGATGATTGTCTCGTTCAAAAATGGGAATATACGTACGAATATGACGGCACGGGGAATTGGATTAAGAAGACAACCTCTAAAAGTCGGATTGAAGAAAGGGCAATAGAATATTATTAGGCAATCGTCACGAAAAAGCATACAGAAAAGTCAAACAGCCGAAATGTTATTTTGTGAAACTGTTTGTATTTATCGGCTTAATGTTCAAAAGTGGTGATGAAATCTTATTTAAGAGAATATAATTCATATATTTACAGCCTTTAAAAAGATATGAATAAAAAAATGCTTTTATTTCAGTTCTACATTCATTG
>JAITMT010000414.1 GCA_031277235.1 Tannerella sp. | reverse complement strand
TTCGCCCCTTTTTTATTCAACGATTTGAAAATTCAAAAATTTCAATTTCACTGTTCAATCGCCGCAATCCCCGGAAGTATTTTGCCTTCAATGGCGTCGAGGAGGGCGCCGCCGCCGGTTGATACGTAGGACACCTGATCGGCCAGACCGAATTTGTTGATGCACGCCACCGAGTCGCCGCCGCCAATCAGGGAAAACGCGCCGTTTTTAGTCGCTTCGACAATCGCCTCTGCCACGCTGAGCGAGCCGTGCGTGAAATTGTCAAATTCAAATACGCCGGTCGGACCGTTCCAAAGAATTGTCTTTGAGTTCTTTATGACGTCGCCGTAGATCGCTTCCGTTCTGGGACCGATGTCCAAACCTTCCCAGTCGTCGGGAATTTTGTCCACGTCAACAAACGCCGTTTTCGCGTCGTTGCTGAAACTGTCGGCGATTTTGGCGTCCACGGCAAGCACAAGGCTAACACCCTTATCTTTAGCTTTTTGCAGCAGTTCGAGCGCTAAATCTAATTTGTCGTCTTCGCAAATGGATTTTCCGATTTTGCCGCCGAGCGCTTTGGTGAACGTATAAGTCATACCTCCCGTAATAATCAGATTATCAACCTTGCTTAAAAGATTTTCGATAATTTCGATTTTGGAAGAAACTTTGGAGCCACCCATAATCGCCGTAAACGGGCGGTTGATGTCCTTCATGACTTTCTCAACAGCCTTCACCTCGTTTTCCATCAGGTAGCCGAACATTTTGTGGTCGGCATCGAAATAGTCCGCAATCAAAGCCGTCGAAGCGTGTGCGCGATGAGCTGTTCCGAAGGCGTCGTTCACGTAAACATCTGCATAAGAGGCTAATGTTTCCGTGAATTTTTTCTGGCTTTCCTTAACCGCTTTCTTGGTAGCCTTGATTTCATCTTCGGAAGCGTCTTCGGGAACGCCGCGCGGTTTGCCTTCTTCTTCCGCATAGAAGCGCAGATTTTCAAGCATTAACGCCTCTCCCGATTGCAGTGCGGAGGCTTTGATTTTCGCATCTTCGCCGATACAGTCATTCGCAAATTGCACTTCCGTACCGAGCACTTCGGATACGTGCTTCAGGATGTGTTTCAGTGAATACTTGTCGGTTACGCCTTTCGGACGACCGAGATGGGAGCCGATGATAACGCTGCCGCCATCGCTCAAAATCTTTTTCAGCGTGGGCGTCGCCGCACGAATGCGCGTATCGTCCGTAATGTTAAAATTTTCGTCAAGGGGCACGTTAAAATCCACCCGGACAAATGCCTTTTTTCCGGCAAAATTGTAATTGTCAATTGCTTGCATACTATTATATGTTTAATTAATGATCTTTTCCCTTTCTTCAAATGAAAGGGCAAAGGTAGTGAAAATTTTGTATTTTTTTTAATTTGTATTATATTTGCAGATTATTTCAGAGAAAATGATTACAAAAAAAATAGACAACGAGAAGATACAGAAGTTGCGGGCAATGATTGACGAAGGCGATAATATCGTGATAGTTACGCATGAATTGCCCGACGGAGACGCCGTCGGTTCCTCGCTCGCGCTGTATCATTATTTGAATACGTTTGATAAAAAATCCATCAAAGTGATTGTTCCGAACGAGTATCCCGCATTTTTAAGATGGATGCCCGGAGCCGGGGATATCATTGAGTTTAACAAGTTTAAGGATTTTGGAGCGCAGTTGATTCGGGAGGCAGATTTGATTTTTTGCCTCGATTTCAACGCCATCAGACGGGTAGGGCGCATGGATTCGGTGCTGGCGGCTGCCGATGCCCGTAAAGTGCTGATAGACCATCATTTAGAGCCAGACAATTTCTGTGATCTTGCCATTTCCTATCCTGACATGAGTTCGACGAGCGAATTGCTGTTTCGGATTATATGTTCGCTGGGTTCGGTGGATTTGCTTGATAGACAGACAAGTGAATGTCTTTATACAGGTATGATGACCGATACGGGGTCGTTCACTTACAATTCTAACAACACAGAGATATACGTGATAATCAGTGAGTTAATCAGAAAAGGAATTGACAAGGACGAAATTTACCGGAAAGTGAATCAGGTGTATTCGGAACAGCGTTTGCGTCTGATGGGCTATGTGCTGTACGAAAAACTGAAAATTTACCGGGACAAAAAAACGGCGCTGTTCACGTTGACACAGGGAGAACTGAACCGTTTCCGTTACAAGAGCGGAGATACGGAAGGATTTGTAAATCTGCCGCTTAGCATTGCCGGAATAGAGTTTTCGGCGTTTATCCGCGAAGAAACGAACATGAAGAAAATATCTTTCCGCTCAACAGGCAATTTTCCGTGCAACCGGTTTGCTACACAGTTCTTTAGCGGCGGTGGACATAAAAATGCTTCGGGCGGCGAGTTTTACGGTTCGCTCGAAGATGCAGTAAAAACTTTTGAAGAAGGATTGGCGAAACTCAATCCGAATAATTATTGATTCAACTAAAAAAATGATATGAAAACAAAGAATGTAAAAATCTTATTATTAGTATGTTATGTTTGTAGCGTTGCAGGTTTTATTTCATGCGGCGGCGAGGATTATCCCTCCTTTGAAGAGAAAAAGAGAGACGAGCGAAAAATTGTGGATCGAATCATTGCAGAAAAAAATATCGAGGTGTTAAAAAATTTTCCGGCAAATGGCGTATTCAAAGATAATCAGTTTGTTGAGTTGTCAAACGGTGTTTTTTTGAATGTCGTGGATTCGGGCAACGGACAGCGTGCAGTAGCCAACGTGACGACTTTGCTGGTGCGGGCGAGCGGCGAGTATTTTTATTCTCCCGATTCTCTTGAGACATTTGATACGTTCGTAAACACCGATTATCCGATGGAATTTAAGTACGGTTCGGCATACAATGTTGTGCAGGCGCACAGTGTCGCCTATGATTCCTATTATTATCTGTTTGGCATGGCTTTTGAGGATGTATTGCAATATGTCGGCGACAGCGCTGTTATAAAAATGATAGTGCCGGCTTATGCCGAAGTGAACAATTTCGGCTTGTGCAGTACTTTCCAGTCCTCGTCCGATCCTTACAGGTATATCCCGATATATTTTGACAGGGTAAAATACATTTTCTATTAAAAAAATTATCAAAAATGACACTCATAAAATCAATTTCGGGCATCCGGGGAACGATAGGCGGCAAGCCCGACGAAGGGCTTAATCCTCTGACAATTGTAAAGTTTGTTTCGGCGTACGCTACCTTTGTTCGGCAGACTACTACCTTGAATACCAACAAGATAGTAGTAGGACGCGATGCGCGCATATCGGGCTTGATGGTTAAAAATATCGTGATCGGAACACTGAACGGCATGGGTTTCAACGTCGTAGATATTGACATGGCAACGACGCCCACGACCGAACTTGCCGTAACGATGGAAGGCGCTTGCGGCGGTATTATCATCACGGCAAGCCACAATCCCAAACAATGGAACGCCCTGAAATTGCTCAACGAAAAGGGCGAATTTCTGAACGACCGGGAAGGAAAGCAAGTACTTGAAATTGCTGAAAAAGAAGCGTTTGAATATGCTACGATAGAAAATATGGGCAAAATTATTACCGATTCCCGCTATAAGGAACGCCATATTGATATGGTATTGAGATTGAAATTGGTTGATGTTGAGGCTATTAAGGTTGCAAAATTTCGCGTTGCCATAGATTGTGTCAATTCGGTGGGCGGAGTTATTATTCCCGATTTACTGTATGCACTGGGAGTCAAGGAGATATTCAAGTTGCACTGCAATCCGCACGGTAATTTTTCGCACAATCCCGAACCGGTTCCCGAAAATCTGACGGAAATTTCGCAACTGATGACGCACGCCAAGGCGAACGTGGGTTTTGTGGTGGATCCTGACGTGGACAGGCTGGCAGTTGTGTGCGAAAACGGCGAAATGTTTGGCGAGGAATATACGCTGGTCGCCGTTGCCGATTACGTGCTTTCGAAAACGCCTGGAAATACGGTCAGCAATCTGAGTTCCAGTCGCGCATTGCGGGACGTTACCCAAAAATACGGCGGCAGTTATCATGCGGCGGCGGTAGGCGAAGTAAACGTAGTTGCCAAAATGAAAGAAACTCAGGCTGTTATCGGCGGCGAAGGCAACGGCGGCGTGATTTATCCCGAAAGTCATTACGGGCGCGATGCGTTGGTAGGGATTGCGCTGTTTTTGACGTATTTAGCCAATAAAAATCAGAAAGTCAGCGAATTAAAATCTTCCTATCCGCAATATTTTATTTCCAAACAGAAGATAGAATTAACGCCCGAAATAGATGTTGATCATATTCTGTTGAAGGTTAAGGAGAAGTTTGAGGCTTACGATATAACTGATATTGACGGCGTCAAGATAGATTTTCCGGACAAGTGGGTGCATCTTCGCAAAAGCAATACCGAACCTATCATCCGTATTTATGCCGAAGCACACACGCTCAAGGAAGCGGAGGAACTTGGTAATGAGATGATTGCAATAATCAAAGAATTGTGTTAGGAAAGCGTTTTCCTTGAGAAGGTTACTTATTCCTTTAATTTGAAATTTGGGAATTTTGTAAATAAATAATGACTCCGAATATCGTTAAGCGGATGGATATATTTATAAAAACATTCGTTTTTGTTTTGGATATTGATTGCCCGTAAAAACGGTGTGCTTTCTTCACTGTCATACAAAACTTCTTTTCATCCCGTCGCAACGGATTTGTAATCTGCTAAAAAACAAAGGATACAATGCATAAAAAAACCGCTCAACAATCTGTTATCAAGCGGTTTGAAATGCGAGCGGAAGACGGGGCTCAAACCCGCGACCCTCAGCTTGGAAGGCTAATGCTCTATCGACTGAGCTACTTCCGCAAAAAAAAAATCAGTATTTAAAGATTTGAGAATTTGAAAATTAATTCTCAAATCTTTTGGTGGGCAGTGATGGATTCGAACCACCGTAGGCGATTGCCAGCAGATTTACAGTCTGCCCCATTTGGCCACTCTGGTAACTGCCCCTTTTTTCAAAATGCGGTGCAAAGGTACGACTATTTTTTAACTTTGCAAACAAAATCTATCATTTTTATTGCGGAAATTGCAGATTCTTCGCCTTTGTTTCCCAATTTCCCGCCGGCGCGTTCTTCCGCCTGTTCCTGATTATCAGTCGTTAAAACGCCAAATATGACGGGAATATCCTGCGTGGCGTTCAATTCGGTGATTCCCTGCGTTACGCTGTCGCAAACATAGTCGAAATGTGGCGTTCCACCTCTGATGACGCAGCCCAGAACAATCACGGCATCCACATCGCCGTATTTTATCAACTGCTGCGCTCCGAACGTCAGTTCGATGCTTCCGGGAACCTTGAATATCTGGATATTATCGTCGGCAACGCCGTACTTTCGCAACGCCCCGTACGCACCGTCCAGTAACTTGTTCGTAATGAAACTGTTCCATTCGGTAACAACAATACCCAAGCGCATTTTCGATGCGTCGGGAACGTGATTCAAATCGAGAGAAGATAAGGAGGTCGCCATTATTGGTTTGCCAGCGTTTGCGCCCGAATAATATATTTCTCAATATCACCGGCTTCCATCGAAGCAGCATGTTTTTCCTTGATGGTCGTATAAATTTTTACGGCGTCGCTGTACAGTTTCAGATTTTCGTAGGCA